>JAMCZQ010000002.1:180576-180887 GCA_023485295.1 Candidatus Marsarchaeota archaeon
ATTCTTGTGCCATCAATGCTGATGCTGCTGTGGCGCTTGCTTGAAAGCACATATATAGTATTGGGAATCTGTTCTGTGATGTTGTAAAATCTTAAGGCGGATATTAAGCTAACATACGAAGGCTCCACTATGCTTGAAGCTATCTCGTAATTGCTCGCATCCGGCGTATAATAAACTCCGTTTGCGGCCCTTTTCACTATCCTGTCCCTTCTGAGAAATACGGTTGTATAATGCTTTGGCTTCCCTATGATCCTTGAAGCATCCTCTAAAGAGAATACGCTTATGCCGAGCTTGCAGGAAGAAAGAGCCTT
>JAMCZQ010000003.1 GCA_023485295.1 Candidatus Marsarchaeota archaeon
CAAGCACAAGCGTAGATTATAGGCTCTAAGAATCGTATTTTCATGAAGCAGATGCTTTCAAATACAAGAGCCTACACAAGCTCATGCTAGCATAAAGGACACCGCAATTATTTTGGCTATAAACCTTTAAATACCTTGCTACGCGCGTGCAGAAACCGGAAGCGCAGCAAGGACATTATTTCTGAAGCAGCACCGCCCTAGTAATCTCTATGTGAAATGTATGCTATTGCTGATTTCAACACGATAAATATTATAAACATTTTTATTTCTATCATTGCGATATAACAATATAGTAATATTGGAATGATAAATTGGCAAAAAAAGAGAATATGTTATATCCTGTTAGGGATATGGCAATAAGTACTGGCAAGGTTGTCATAACTACTGCAGAGATGGACAATATATCTGGTAAGCAACATCAATTACCATATCAAATCTTGTTTATATAGCTTTTAAACCCGCTTTTCGAAAGAAATTCCCAAAAATCCTCGTTGTCTACGACTTCTGCATACTTCGGGATTATTCTGTTTAGCCTTTTTGCCAGTTCCGGGCTGCATACGCCTTTTAGCTGGTCCATGTATGTTTCCCTTGCATTTGGCTTTTCCAAGCCGAGTCTTTCCGTGAGTAAGCCATAAGGTGCGAAATACCTCAAAACTGCTTCTTCGAATTCGCGCTTGTTTTTATCTGCAATGACGTTATATCTGGAAAACAAGCAGTGCAGCAATTCGTGCAACAATACAGAAGCGGGCTCATTCCTGTCCTTTTTCAGCGCGATTTCACCTATCCTATGGCCTATTACGCTTATGTCTTTATTTACCGCCAGCTTCTGACCTTGAGAGCCGGTTTTTATGCTGTACTTATCCAATATTATTACAAGCTTTTTTGGCAGATCCATTTTGAATATTTCCCATATGTTTTTTTCTATATCTTCTATTTTTTGTGAGAAGGTACTGTTTATCGCCCCTTTTAATTCGTTGAAGAAATCGTCGTTTTCTTTTTCTAGATGCACGTCGAGATTATCGAGCATGGAAACTATTTCTGCATATTCGGGCTTTTCTATTTCCTTTTCCGGATTGTCATCGAAGCATACATCCCATATATATTGCTCTTGTGGCATCGAAACTGAAGCTTCAAATATCCTGCTTGAGAGATATACTTCCTTGCCGAAGAAAGCCGGGAACCGCTTTACAGGTTCTGGAAGGCTACCCTTCCCGAAAATGTTAAAAATAGCATCAAGCTTTCTGAATCTGTTGTTGGTAATGAATTTTATTTCCAATTTAAAACCCAAATTTTTGTACATCTGTTTACTTATATCTTAGATTTATTATTAATTTATAATATATAGCTTGGGTTTTTGTCTTTTGAGCAAGGAGGCGAAAAATCAGCTGACGCCTTCCCTGTCTACATTGCCGCATCTGACGCATGTGTACATGACCAGCGGCGCTTCGTCTCCATACACTATTCCGTGGTAGTACACTATTGCCTTGTCGTAGCCGCACTTGCTGCACTCGTGCTCAATCAAGCCAAGTATCTCTGTCTTGTAGCCGCAGGCATTGCACTGGTAAAAAGGCTTGCCTTCCTCTTCGACAAAATGCATGTTTGTGCCGCACTTTGGGCATATGTTTGAAGTGGCCATGCATGCTCTATTTATCCCTTAATGCTTTTATTCTTATTTGCAAGGCCAGGGCAGGCAAATTGCTTTATGCAGAACTAAAATAAGGAAGAAAAAGAAGAAGCTGCATTGTGCGTGCAGCTCATTCAAGCAGGCTTTCAAGCTTCTTGTTTGCCTCGCTCCAGTTCACTATGTTCCACCATGCGCCCACGTAATCCGCACGCTTGTTCTTGTACTGCAGGTAATACGCATGCTCGAACTCGTCAAGTATCAGAACTATCGGCATTTCTGCGAGGTGGTTCATAAAGTGGTTTTCCACAGTCATGATGTTGAGGTTGCTGTTTTCCTTGTCGTAAGTGAGCACAGCCCACCCAGTTCCAGGGTTTGAATTGGCGGCTTCGGTAAAGAGCTTTTTGAATTTGTCGTAGCTGCCGTATTGCTTATCTATCAGGTCGCCAAGCTTGCCGCCGGGCTTGTCGCCGCCCTTGCCTTCTGGGGCCATGTCCTTCCAGTAAAGCGTGTGGAGCTTGTCGCCGTTTATGTTGAACGTCAGGTTCCTGAGCACACCGTGTATGTCGTAGCTCTTGACCTCTTCTTTTATGATTCCGTTTAGCCTGTCTATCAGCGTGTTTGCAGTATTTACATAGCCTTTGTGGTGGCCGTTATAATGCACATCCACTATCTCTTTGCTTATGTACGGCTCCAGCCCATCTATTTTGTAAGGCAAAGGAGGCAATTCGTATTTCCTTAATCCTTTTATCTCTTCCACATTATCACCTTGCCATAAATGGGAAAACCTTTTTTTAACCTTTTTGATAAAATCCTTTTATAACGCTTCAAAAATAAACAATTGTGTGATTTATTGGACATGCACTCCAGCATTGCAGGAATAAAGGGCAGAAGAGGCTTATGGATGTATTCCATGCTTCCGTATCAGATAGCGTATGGCCCGATAAGCACGATAATAGCGCTTTTCATTCTTGACCTTGGCGGCACAGTGATAGATGTATCGTACGCAATGGCTGCTTTTTATGCAGTCTCTATACCTGCAGCTATTTTTTGGGGAATCGCAGTTGACAGGTACAACAAGCGAAGGATATTGGTGCTCATTTCAATAATAAGCTCCGGGCTTGTGCTTCTCGGCCTTTCATTCACAAGCAGCATAGCAGAGGCGATCGCGCTCTTCGCATTTCTTTCCTTCTTTACAGCAGCTGCTGCAACGCCATTGAGCCTTTTGGTAATGGAGACCATAGAAAAGGCATTCTGGGCCAGCGGATTTTCAAAGCTGCAGATGCTTTCAAGCATCGGCGGAAGTGTAGGCCTTTTGGTAGCAGCGGTGCTTACCGGGTTCCTGCCCCTGCGGCTCCTGATGCTGCTTCTCATACCATTTGTCATTGTAGCATCGATAATCGCCATGAGCATAGTAGAGCCGAAAAAGGGCGCCGAAAGGCGCGATATAATAAAGAACAGCATGGCTTTGAGGTTCAGGCTTTTGATGCACAACCTTATTTTCATAAGGATACCGAGTCCGAAGTTCATTGGTTCATTTTTCAGGCGAGGCCC
The DNA here is from genome assembly GCA_023485295.1 of Candidatus Marsarchaeota archaeon. Classification (NCBI taxonomy): domain Archaea; kingdom Thermoproteati; phylum Thermoproteota; species Candidatus Martarchaeota archaeon. The sequence continues at coordinate 3,176 of JAMCZQ010000003.1, forward strand.
AAGGGGCTGGAGCACCCTTACAATAATATATCTTGGCATGTTCGTATTCTATTTCGGGAGTGCGATATTCAACGCAGTGTACGTTCCAGGGTTAAGGAGCATAGGCTTCGCAAACTTTTACGTATTCGCCATAATATTCGCAGGATATGCCGTGCAAGCTTATGTATTCCACTATTCGGGGGTTTTCACTGAAAAAAAGGGCGAGAAGAGCGCCCTCGTGGGCTCGCTGACCATGCGCTCTGTAGGCTACATTGCCATAGGCTTTGTGTTCCTGCTCTCCTTTGGCTTTGGGTCGCTGTTGCTAAACGTAATACTCTACGCATTGACCGCAGGGCTGGCATATTCTGTATTTTACACAGCTTCGAATATAGTGCTGTTCGAGAGCATAGGATCCGAAAAGCCCGGCAGGAAGCTCGGGTTTTACAGCAGCATTGTCGGCATCGCGTACCTTGTGGGCTCGCTTATTGCAGGATACATTTCGTATTATATCGGTTATTGGTTCGCATTCGTGGTGTCTGGCCTGCTGATTGTAATATCCTTATTAATATTCTTTAGCATATACAAGAAGTAAGTGATGGCATGGCGCTTGACTACAGGATGAAGGAACCAAGGAGCTTTAAAGAGGCTTTAAGGAGGCTCAAATACAGGGTAGTCCCTTCCATATTTGCAGGCGTAGCGCTAGGGGTCCTTGTTTTCATGCTGAAGTATTTTGAAATAGACAAGGCCTATGGCCTTGGCACGTCCGCCGTAATATTCACGTCATTCGCCAGCAGCATATACATAATGTTCATAATGCCGAATTCAAGGGCATCCCACAACTCCAAGTTCGTAAAAAGCTACGTCATTGCAGGCATAGTCGGCACGCTTGGAGGCCTGGGCCTTGCATATGTGCCATTGTATGCCATTGCGGCGATTGTCATGTTCACGGTGTCGGTGCTGATGATAGTTACAAAGAGCGAGCATCCTCCTGCTGCAGCAATAGCCTTTGCTTTTGTGCTTTTCCACGTAGGCATAATCGGGATAATAATTATAGCTTCTGGGGTTGCATTGGTAGTGTTGTTGCGTTTCGTTCTTGAGAAAAGCATGTTCGAGATCGAAAGGGAAGTTCGCAGGGTAGAGGAGAGGGAGAGGCTTAAAAGCGAAACGGCAAAGAAACAGAAAAAGAGGCGTGGTTGAACTGAGGCCCCTTTACACCGGCTATAAGCCGAAAGCTTCAATAAAAGAAAGGCCAGAGGATTTTGTAGTAAACGAGATAACGCCAAGCGGGTTTGTGCTTAGCCCTGGCGCAAGATACAGCGGCAAAGATCTCGGCATCGAAGAATGTGAAAGCGGCAGCTATTCCGTATTTGTAATGCAGAAGAGGGGATGGAACACCATCCAAGCGCTTGGGGCGATAGCAAAAGCGCTTGGCAGAAGCAATAAAACTGCAGGCTTTGCAGGCACAAAGGACAGGCGCTCACTTTCCGTGCAGCTGTGCAGCATCAAGGGGGTTAAGCCAGAAGAGCTATCGGGCTTGCGCATAGCGGACATCAGCATAAACGGAGCATGGCGCTCCGAAAGCGGCATAAAGCTTGGCGAGCTCAAAGGAAACGCTTTTGAGATAGTGGCAAGATGCAGCGGCACTGCAGAGGTCGACAGCATAAACAAGGCAAATGATTTTCTAGGAGGCTTATTCCCAAATTATTATGGATTGCAGAGATTTGGCGCAAGGGGCAATAATATCGATATAGGCCTTGCAATGCTCAAGGGCGATTTTGAAGCTGCAGTGACAAGATTCCTTACTGACAATGCCAACGAAAATGATGCTGATGCAAAGGAAGCACGAGCGCGCTTTGCCGCAGAGATGGACTTCAAGAGCGCACTTGGGTATTTCCCAAAGCATTTGAAGTACGAAAGAAGGATTTTGGCGTACCTTGCGGAATACGGCCCAAACTATAGAGGTGCGCTCAGGTCCCTTCCTAGGCAATTGCTGATGATGTTCGTGCACTCTGTAGAGTCGGATATATTTAACAAAGTTGTAGAGCGAATGGTTGAAGAAGGTCATACAGCTCCAGTCCACGGCGACCTTTCATGCATGGCCGATTCCTACGGTTTCCCTGACTATTCCTCAGTTTCGGCAGATAGCGCTTCTGATGCAAGGTTTGTTCTGGCAAACATAGTTGGATACGACACAAAGATTCTTTCGCAGCAGGAAAAGGATATCCTAGAAGAATATGGAATAGGCACTGATGACTTCAAGCTCAAGCAGATGCCAGAGCTTAGGGCAAAGGGGTCGTATCGTGCAGCATTCGCGCCATACAAAAACTTCAATGCCGATTGCGAAGGTAGCAAGTTAATTTTGGGATTTTCCCTTCCTGCAGGCTCTTATGCAACCGTACTGCTTTCCGAGTTCATAGATTTTGCATGATGCAGCAGCCATGCGTCAAAGCTTTAGGCTATCTGCTGCCTTTGCTATTCTTTCATATGCCTTTTCCATCGAAGGCGGCATTTCACCATTACTTACCGCATGTTTGCCAATAGCGTACATGCCTATTTTGCCATAAACGGGTATGATGTGCATGTGTGCATGGAATACTGTTTGGCCTGCTGATGCGCCATTGTTGGCAATGTCTTTCACTCCTATGGCTTTCAACTTCTTTGAGGCTATATTGTTGAATGCATTTGTAAGCTTCAGCATCTCTGAAAGCACAGGAACTGGCATTTTATAAATGTCCTTGTAGTGGGCTTTTGGTATCACAAGCACATGGCCAAGCGATACAGGATATTTTGATGGCATTACAAAGCACAGCTCTCCTTCATAGAGTATGTCGTGCCGTTTTGAAACGATGCCACAGAATACGCAATTTGCATTCATGACATGATCGCCTCTCTGAGCCTTTTGGCTATCTCCCTGTCTTTGCGCATGCCTAACCCCGCCCTGCCTTCATTGTATCTGGAAACGTCATTGTAGCAAGGTATTATGTCTATGTGCATATGCCCGCCATCTTCATGTATTCCCTTGAGCTCGAAAGGCACGCCATTTACTATGTACAAATCGAAAAGCCGCAGGGGCTGCATTTTCCCGTTTTCTATTATTATCTTTGTTCCATCTGCCTTGAAGGCCTTCTTTACTGCAGAACACCCAATCTTTGTAAGCTTTGCCGCTATGGCAAATTCTTCAGCACTCATAGACGCAAATGGCGCATGGCGTCTGTATACTACCTGTATGTGGCCCTCAGAGGCAGGGTGGGCTGCAGTCGCAATGTAGAATTGCCCGTAGTCGTATATTTTTCTCCTAAAACTAAGGCAGATATCACACTCCATTCGCCAGACCGCTGTGCATTAAGCGCCGGGATTGGGATTTGAACCCAAACTTCCCGAGGGAAACCAGATCTCGAGTTTCGCCGCAAAGCACTGGCGCGTTACCAGTTTCCGCCATCCCGGCATAATAAAGCGCTATTTGCGCAAAAGCTATTTGTGCTTGGTATATTTATTTCTATTTTTGCAAGCTTTATAATATTGCTGTATGCCAATATACGTGTCAGTTTGGCGAATGCCACAAAAGGCAAGCAATAGAAATTAATTAAATGCTTTATCTTTAAATAATTTCATAAGGTATGATTCATGCGAAACAAGTTCTTCGGAGACGGGTTTACCCTTAGGATTGCCACAGTTGCGATATTCATAATATTAGCTATTGCGGGGCTGGGCTTTTCCATCTACCTATTTATCATAGCAAAGAACATGTATATGTATGTGGTAGCTGCAGCTTTTGCAACCCTGTCTGTTGTTTCAGGATTCTTCAATATATCTGCATCGATACTTTATTACAGGTCTTATTTCTACGGCAATTATATAGAGAAGATAAAGGCTGGGCTCAAGCCTCTTAAAAGATATCCGAGAATCGCAATAGCTGTGCCAGTATACAACGAAGACCCAGAGGTTGTAGAGGACACATTGGCAAACCTTAAAAAACTAAATTATCCCGCTAAAAAGCTATCTTTCTATCTGCTTGACGATTCGACTGAAATCGCAACACGCAAACGGCTTGAGAAGTTTTCAAGGACGAACGGCATAATTTATATGCATAGGGAAAAGCGCACAGGGTATAAGGCAGGCGCGCTGAATAACATGCTAAAATACATTTCGGAGGAGTATATAGCGATATTTGACTATGACGAAAGGCTCGTGAACCCTGATTTCATTATTGACCTTCTCCCATATTTCCAGGATGAGAGAATCTCATACGTGCAGACAGAAAAGACGCACAGAAAGGGCAACCTGTTTGCAGATTCAGTAAATGTGTTCGATGGCTTTTTCTTCAAATTCATAGAGCCCGCGAGGGCCTTGAACAACACTGCCATATTTGCAGGATCCTGCGGCATGATAAGGGTAGCGCCGTTGCGGGACATTGGCGGATTTCCTGAATATGTGATAGAAGACACATTTTTCAGCTTTAAATCCGACATGCATAATTACAAAAGCCTTTATATACCAAAAGTGTATGCGCTTGGCAAGCCCATAACAAAATTCACTGAGCTTGTAAAGCAGCAGTGGCGCTACAACTACGGCGATACGCAATTCCTTAAATTTTTCCTGAAAAACAGGAAGAACTTCAAAGGCTCGCCCATATCCAGGATGGATTACCTTACGCACGGGTTTGGTCTTAACTATATATCGATAATACTCATACTGTTCACGATAGTATCGATTTTCATAGTTTTCTCTGCCGTCCCTTTTGTAAACCTGCAGCTTACACAGATATTCCAAGTGAGGTACGTCGGGCTTGACCTTGAGATATTCGGCTCTTTAGCGCTCGTTCTTTCATTCCTTGCGCCAGTTATAATGACCAAGATATATTTCAACTCGATAAAGAAGGGCTTCATGGTCTTCGGGCTCAATTTCGCACTCGCATTCGTTAGGACAAAGGCAGCAATAGCAGCAATTACAAAAAGGAATCCGGGCGTGCATTGGAACAGGGACAACGACATACGAACCAACAGGTTTGCCTTCTCTTTATACAACACAAAAACCGAGCTTAGTTTTGCTGCACTTATATTCTTGCTCAGCTACGTTGCTGAAATGACAAACCACGTGTCAGGTGGCCTGTGGCTTATGATTTACGGCGTAATGTACCTTCTGACAACCATATTCATGTACAAATACGGCTAGGCGATAAAGTGATATACTTCAAGATTCATGACACTGATGAAGGCAAGATACTTGCCATGTGCGACCAGGAACTCATAGGCAACGTATATGAGGATGGTGACATACTTCTTGACCTGAAGGATTATGCAGATTTCTATACAGGCGACCTTGTAAGGGATAACGAGGTAGGCATTGAGCCTGGAGAAAAATTCAATTCCGCAAACGTTGTTGGCAAGGCTTCGGTCAAGGTGGCCATAGAAAAGGACATAATAAAGAGCGAGAATGTCAAAAGCGTGAACGGCATACCCTATGCCCATGCTTACTGGCTTGACATAGACTAAACCTGCTTAGCCATCTAGGAGCCATTGTTCTCCTTTAACATGAGTATAGCCTTTGCTATGTCCCCCTTTGTCTCTTCAAGACTTTCTCTAGCTTTTTCCTCTGACACGCCTGTGCTGTCCATGACCACTTTTACGTCGTCCTGGCTTATTTCCAATGTTATATCACGAGGCTGCTCAGATATGTCCCCGGAGATTTGAAAGCTTACAGTACCCTGGGCTTCTATCTTCGTTATTTGAGGGTTGCTTATTATTATGTCCTTGTCCGAGCAGGCTATTACCACCTTGTCAGCCTCCACTTCCGAAGACGTGATCCCCATTTTTGCCATCATGCTCTTAAGGGTGCGCGGATCTATATTAGGCATCATTCTACCATCTGTTATATTTTAATCGCAAATAAAGTTAATTCTTTCCTGTCGTGCGGCAGTTTTTTCACCTTTATGCTTCCGTACTTGCCAGACAGAATCTCTGCTGATTTATTTATGTTTTGCTCTATATTTGGATCGGTCATCTTCAGCGTGAGCAGCAGTTTGCCTGAATTTTTAAGCGCCTCTGCGCATACTGCGGCCATTATCGCGCTTTCCGTCGAAGGCAGGTTTACGTCTATGCACACCATGTCGAACGGCCCCAGATCTACCAACGTTGAGAGCCTTATATTTTCGAACCTGTCTGCCAAATGCACAAAGTCATAGTTTTTTATATTGTCTGGGATTTGCAGTATCGGATAAACGTCAATCCCATTTTGCGCAACCTTGGAATCCTTGCCAGCAAGCACTGCCATGGTTTTCCCTTTTGGCATGGCTGCATAATTCATGCTCCCTGTGTCTATTGCGACCACACGTATGCCGTGATCCAGCATGTACCTGCTCCAACCACCAGGTGCTGCGCCTATATCCAGTACTGATTTTACAAGCGATAGGTCTATGTCGAAATTAAGGACTGCCTCGTGCAACTTGAATTCGGCGCGATTTATCTTTTTTTCCATCATGCCTTTTTCTAGGTTGCTGTGCCTGAAATAGTCTAGTGTGGCTCCATAGGAATCTTTAGGATTCGCTGCAGATACATAGGCAGCATCTTTGCAAAGTATTACGTGAAAAATCACTGCAGGCGAGGACATGCTGATAGCTGCCCCGAGCTTTTCCATCAATGTGCCTATCTCTACTTCTATGCTTTTGGCATTCCTTTGGTCAATGGCCGCTTCCCTGAGCACTTCTATTTTGGAAGACGCATAGCCTTTTTCGCTTTGCATTTCTTTAAGCTTCTCTGCTAGGTCGGAGTAGCCAGCTGAAACGCTTACCTCGCCGAGCAGCTCTTCGGCTTTGTAAATGAACGTTGAATCATGCACCGCTTTTGCATCTATCTTTTCGACGGCATCCGCTATTATTATAGAATCAGACAAGTACTTCAAGATCCGGATTCCATCTGCTATCGATTTGAGCTCGTTTATTGACTGCCGCAAAAACCTTTTATCGAAAAATACAATGTATTGCATACGGTTTGCCACCAGTTTGACATGGATATTTATTTCCCAAAAACCTTTATATTGGTGTTTTCAGATTGTCTTATGGTATGGATGGTAATATGAAAGCCATAAAAGTTGAAGGCATAATGGCAGCGTCAAAGCCAATGGAAACTTCAGTTCAGGTTTATTATGGAAAAAAGAAAAGGATTGTAAAGGTTAAAAGGTATGCAGCTGGCCCAATATCAACCCCTTACGGGAAATTCATGCTGTATGAATTCAAGCTGAGCGACAGGTGGGGAAACTACGAGGTTTTAGCCTCGGCCAATAGGCTTGAAGCCAACCTAATGCCCAGATTTGGGAAAAAAGATGAAGTATATTTGAAAATAGATTCAGGATGCAGGAGCGGCGAGATGTATCTTGACAACACATGCACGTGCAGGCAGCAGCTTATCGAATCAATGAAAATCATAAACAGCCACGGCTCTGGTTTGCTCATAACTATCCCAACGCAGGAGGGCAGAGGCCACGGATTCGCAAAGAAGTATGCCACGCTGGCCCTGCAGGAATACCAGGGATACGATACATACGAAGCTGCGAAGGCAGTCAACAGGAAGGTTGACATAAGGGATTATTACGGCGTGGTTGCGCTTCTGAAATTCTTCGGTTTGGAAAGAGATCACCCAATAACGGTAATAGCGAACAACCGTTCAAAGCTTAAGGAGCTTGAAGAGAATGGATACAATCCAAAGCTAAAGCCTCTGGAAATAAAAGCAGACAGACACACAAGAAAGCACCTGAAAGCAAAGAAGGAGCATCTTGGCGAGATGGTCAAGATATAAAACCGTAAAATAATTACAATAAAATTCACTCACAAAAATTTTATTTGTGCCGCCAAAGCCATTTTGTGCTTGATGTATTAAAAATAACGAATAAAAGTATTAAGCTAGCGAACCAACAATGCTTATTAGCTCCTTTGCGGAAATAATTCTTATCCTTTTTTGTGCGCTGAAATCTAGATCATGGCTCATCAATCAACGATGAATTCTGGCGCAAAAAGTGATAATGCAGGATTAAAGAAAAGTTTTCTTGTTGTTGAATCTTTTATTATGCATGTGAACAGCACGTTTACACCAACTCTTATTTTCATTGAGAAGCGCCTCTGCATGTTTTGCAGCGTTTTTTGAAATTTTTGCATTTATGGGCTTCAAGATTTTCAAATTGAGCCTGCTCCTATTAGTTATGCTCTCGGCTTCCTCAAAATCTGCAATTTTTTGTTCTATTACGTTTCTCACTACACTTGACCATTTGACCGAAGAGTACTTCTCCATCTCCTTTTTCAACTCCTTGCTTATTGAAATGATAATATTTGGCACATAAATCACATAATTATTACACGAATAAACATAATACTTAATATCCAGAGAGACGCATTCACGTATAATTTCTCACATGCAGAAAGTGGACTCTGCGGGATTCGCACCCGCGACCCCCCGCTTGCAAAGCGGGTGCTCTACTACTGAGCCAAGAGCCCTTTACTGCAATCGGCTTTGTATTGCTATAAAATAGGCATTAGGATTTTATAAACATTTGTTAATGCTTGATTAGCTATGCTAGCATTGGAGGCATGCTGGATTATTGTTCCTTAGCTATGCATTGTTTCAACGCCTTCGCTTTGGCTTTGCTGCTTTCTTACTTGCCGCTTTGGCTTTTCTGCTCCCAGATTTCGGCTTTGCTTTGCTCGTGCTTGCACGCGCCTTAACAGCCTGTGCACTTCTTGCCTTTGCCTTCGAAATCTTTTTGTGGGGCTGGGCCTGCTTTTTCACAGCTGCGGCGCCTTTGGCTTTGGCAATTGATTTGGGCTGCGTAGCTGCAGTCAGGGTGATTAACGCATCGACATCCTTGGTGTCTATTTTTTCCGATTCGACGCGTCGCAGTATCTCATCTGCAATAGCGCTGTTCACCGTTTCGGAATCCTTAGACGCGTTGGACGAAAATGCATTCTCTATGTCGCCCTTCATCAGCAGTGTCTGTATGTCCTTTAGCCTCTTAAGGTTCTTTATGTCCTTCTCTATGTCGCTTTTCTTTGCTTTCATGGCCCCATCACAGGTTTTCCGTTTTTATTTGCAGCGAAGTTTATTTAATTTTTGCATGGAAATGCGGAAAAAGAGGTAAAGGGTTATACGTTGTAGGAATCGCCTATCGCTGGAACTATTGCTTCATAGTCCTTTGAAAAATACTCGCGCAACGATTCCGATTTGCTCTTTTCGCCGTGCACTATGAATATCCGCTTTATGCCGGAAACCTTTTTCGGTATGCTTTCAAGCTGTTTCCTGTCTGCATGGGCCGAAAGGTGGTACATTTCCACAGTCATCTGCACGTTGAGCTTTTGGTTGTTAAGGGTTACGCTCTTTGCCCCTTCCTGCATTTCCCTGCCCAAGGTCCCTTGGGCCTGGTAGCCAACGAGTATCATCTTGTTTAGCGAATTGCCGGCAAGCTTTGTCAAATAGAACATTATTGGTCCGCCAGTAAGCATTCCGCTGGTAGTCACAATTATGGAACTTTCATCGCTTGACACTATTTTGTTCCTGGTGCTCTTTTTCTCCACTGGCATGAAGTTCTCGCTCTTGAATGGATCTGAATCGCTCATCAGTATGCGGCTTTGGAGCTCCTTCCTGCAGTATATGACATTGTGCCTGTGTATTCGCAGCGCCTTGTTTATCATCCCGTCAAGATATATTGGGACTTTCGGTATTACGCCTGAGTTCATATAGTCGTCCAGTATAAAAAGCACTTCCTGAGCCCGGCCAACAGCGAAGCTCGGGATGACGACCTTGCCGCTGTTTTTTATTGTGTCGACTATGCTGTGCACCATTTCCTTCGAATTGTCCCTTTCATCTTTGAAAATGTCGCTTGGAGCACCGTATGTGCTTTCCGTTATCAGCACGTCTGCCTTTAGGCCCTTCAGATCTGCGCCGTTGAGCAGCCTGGTCCTTGACAGGTTTATATCGCCAGTGTACAGTATCGTCTGGTTCCCATCGCTTACCTTTATCAATGCACTGCCAAGTATGTGGCCCGCAGGTATCAGCGTTATAGAAAGCCCTTTTATCTTGAACTCCTTCTTGTACTCTTGCACAGAGTAGTGCTTTGAAAGCTCTGCAAGGCCCTCCTTGCTTACATTGTCAGGGTTCGATATGTGCATGTAGTCGCTTATCAGCACGTTGGCGAGCTCGGCCGTAGGCTTTGTGGTATATGTCTTGTTCCTGTAGCCCGCAGTGTATATGTGCGGGAGGTACCCGCAGTGGTCCAAATGCGCATGGGATATTACTATTCCGTCTATGGCGAGCAGCTGCTCGTCGCTTATCTTCGGATACTGGTCGTCTGAGCCTAATTTCACTCCTGCATCGAGCAGTATCTTTGTATCATTACCTTCTATCAGTATGCAGCTGCGGCCAACTTCGCCTGCAGCTCCAAAAAAAGAAATTTTCAATTTGTTCACCTTTATTTATTTTTTTATTTTATATTTTGTATTTTATTTTTGTTTTGTTTTTTGTTTTTTTTGTTTTGTTTTAGTTTTTGTTTTATTTTGTACTTTTATATTTTTATCATGTCGTTTGCCTGGATTGCCTTATCATATGCAGACTCGAGAAAAAAAGTAGTGCAGTATGCTATTCTTCCTCTTTTTTCTGCACCTTTTTCTTTATCACTGCGATGTCCTCCATGTTTATCTCCTGCACAGGCTGTTGCTGCTGCTTTTTCTGCGGTCTGTACTGCTCATTTGCGCCATGCGGTTTTATCCTAAGGGTACTCCTCAGCGACCTGTACAGGTCGTCAAGCTGCAAGTCAATGTCCTTTATCTTCTTGTCAGTTTCGTTCAACTTTGACGTATAATTAGTTATATCGTCCTTTATGTAGCCTATCTTCCTCTCGAGCTTCACAAACTTTAGCAGCCCTTCAAGCTCCGAATTCATCTCGTTTATTTTCCTTATTATGTCCTTCTCCTCGCTGAGCGATATCCTTGCCTGTGTTGAAAGCTTGAACTCCAGCCTGTTCTTCTGCTTTTTCAGGTAGCCGATTTTCTTTGTTTGGACGCTGTCCTTCTTTGACTCTATGAATTTGGATATCGCTATGTTCTCTGCTTCCTTGTATTCTAGCTTGCGCCTGTAGTCCTTTATCTCGCTGATCAAGCCTTCCCTGACCTTCCTCAATTCGTCTATCTTGCCCTTTATCTCAAGCGCCTTCTGGTTGTTCGACTCCTTCACCAGGTCCCTAAGGGATTTTCTCGCATTTGGCGCTTGCTGCTTTTGTGGCTGTGCTTCTGGCTGCTTTTGCTGCTCGGCCAGAACCGTGGTCGCATCACTTGGATTCATGGCTATATCGTTTTTGTCAATTGCTGTAGTCTCTTCATTCTCTTTCAAAAAACCGCCTAATAGCTCGATTTATTTCTAGCGTTGCCTTCAATTACTTGCCTGTACGTGCTTATAAGCTTTTCAGTGACATTCTGCACGGAATAGCTTCTTGCCGTTGCTATGCATTCTTTATAAGAACCTAAATTATTTATAACCTTTTCTATTTTATCCGCACAATCGCTATAATCCATTGGCCTGAACTTTTCGCCGTTTTGGCCATTTTTTATTATTTCCTTAAGCGCCAGGTAGTCTGCGCCCACCACTGGTTTGCCTGTGGCCATTGCCTCAAGCGATACTATGCCCTGGGTCTCGAATGTGGAAGGCAGGCACAGAAGGTCTGAAGCGGCATAGTATTTCGGCAGATCCGCCTCTTCTACAAAACCGGTAAATTTAACTATGTCCTCAATGTGCGCACGCTTTGCCATTGCAATGCTGCTTGCCATTGCCGGGCCTGTCCCGACGACAACAAACTTTATGCGCTCGTGCCTCAGCTTCTTTGCCGCCTTAATTAGCGTATGTATATTCTTTTCCATGCTTATCCTGCCGACGTAAAGCACTATGTGGTCGGCGTTGCCGTCCAATAGCATCTCCCTCAAGCTTTTCGCTTTTATGCCAGGGTTGAATCTTTTCATATCGACGCCGTTGGGGACCACGTTCACGTTGCGTATGCCTTTCGCATACAGCAGCTTGCTTATCGCCATGCTGGGCGCTATCACCTTATTGCATTTGGTGTAGAAGAACCTCGCATATGGCCAGGCATACTTTATGAAAAGCTGCTGTGCAAGCTTTCCAGAAACGCCGTATTCCTTTATTACGCTCTTCCTTGTGAACAGCGTATGGAATGAGCCGACTATCGGCATGCGGCTCATCTTTGCCGCAAACATGCCGTATGTGCCGACCATGAAAGGTGTTTGCAGATGGACTATGTCTGCATCGTATATGCCTATTTTGTTTGCCGCAAGGAATGGCATTAGCGCAAGGCTGTACTGCGGGTAGCGCCTGAATTTTATTCCAGGCACCACTATTATGTCGTCCCTCTTTGCGAACTGCTCCTTTGTCTTCTTGTTGCCTGCAGCCACAATGACTACCCTGTGGCCTTTTTGCTCGAGCGCTTTCTTGAAATCGAGCATCGAGGTAACTGCGCCATCGACGGCTGGCAAAAACGTGTCTGTGTAAAAGAAAATATTGAGTTTGTTTCGCATGGTCTTGCCATTGGTATATTTGCTTGCCTGCGCGGCTGTTCAGAGCTTTATTGCTTCTCCGCTGGCTTCCTTTATTTTCTGCACGGCTTTTTCGGAAAATGCAGTGGCCTTTATTTTTGCCGGAGCAGAGAGGCTGCCGTTGCTCAGCACTTTATATCCTTCAAGAACCAGTTCGTTTGAATTGCTCTTTGACAAAAGCACGCTTACCGAGGAAAGGCTTATGCTTTTCAGCTTCACGGGCCTCCACTTTTTGAAGCCGCGCTTGTTCAAAAGCTCCGGATGCTTTGCAGTCATCCATGTGAAATTGTGCTTCCTTGCGCCTGCATTGCCGACCCCGCCGCGGTCGCCGGCGCCTCTTGCATTCTTTATGTTGCCTACTCCCCACCTGCGCTTGCCAAGGTATTTCCTGCTTCTTTTTTGATGCCTTACTACCATTAAATCATCCTCTTTATCAGGCCGTTTATTTCGTCTCCCATATAGCCCAGGTTGCCGCCCTGCTTGAACCCTAGCTTCGTGCTCTTGTAGCCATGCCTTGGCGGGTGAAGCCTTATAGGCATAAGCTCCTTGAGCTTTGACATGTCTGCTTTGCCTTCGATGAGCTCCTTTGGAGCTGCATCAAAGCCTGCCTTTTTGAGAAGCTTCCCAAGGGTATCCTCGCTGAGCTCGCCATACGCTACGTAGTTGTTGCACTTGTTAAGCATTCCTTCGTAGGAGTCCGAAACCTTCAGTATTGTGCAGTTGTTGACATGCTTCAGCCTCAACCTTTCCAGCGTTTCTGCTATGCTGCCGCGCACATTTACAGTGCCACGGATCCTGACTACTCCAATTAGCTTGTTCTTTATAGATTTCGACATAAAAATGCGCCTTTACCTAATACCTGGGCCTTAAGCTCGCTTAATTATATTCATTACAAATATATTAAAGCTTGCCGATTGCCGCGCCAAATCTTATCTTTTTGAACATTTTTATATTTTTGCATTATGCAGCGGCACCAATAAGAATAGGTTTTAAAAAGAGGCATTGGAAAGCTCAGAGCTTTCCTATGTCCTTAACCACGTCTATGTCCAGAGCGCGCTCGCCTTTTTTCCAGTTTGCAGGTATTGCGCACATGTGCCCTTCTTTTGCTGGATGGTCCCTCAAGTATTTCAGCCCCAAGAAGGCATTCAGAACGTGTTCGGCATCCTTGCCAAGGTTGTTGTTGAACGCTGCCATGTACTGTATAGTGCCTTCAGGGTCAATTATAACAACAGACCTCATGGCCTGCCCAGACTGTGCGTTCAAAAGGCCGAATCTCTTTGTTATCGACTTGTTGAAATCTTCAATCATAGGTATTATGCTCTTCTGAACTCTGGGGCTTGTCTGTGCCCATCCCTTGTGCGAAAAAACGCTGTCCGTGCTTATGGCGAAGACTTCCGCGTCGTTCTTTTTGAATTCGTCATAAAGGCCCATAAATGCCTCTATGTCTGTTGCACATACAAATGTGAAATCGCCTGGATAGAACGTAAGTATGTTCCACTTGCCTTTTTCCGGAATCTTCACCTTTTCTATCTTGTCATCTTTTGGAAAGTATGCGCTTGCCTCTATCTCTTCGAATCGCTCCTCTATTGGTATCTGATCCATCAAATCACCATTATACATTTATTTATCTAAATATTTAAATATTTTGTTATTTTTATTATATCAATTGATATAAATGCCAAAAAATTTGTCTAAGGATTTAGATAAATTCATAGTTGACAGGCTGCTGTCTGATTCGAAAGTGCGCGTTGACATGCTCGCCAAGGAGTATGGCGTCAGCCCTGGAACCATAAGGAATAGGATAGCGCAGCTTTCCGACAAGAGCGTGATTATAGGCTACAAGGCACGCGCAAGGCTTGGCAGGCTTGGAATGTCAGAAGCCATAGTCGGGCTTGACATAATGCCGGAAAGCTATGCGAAGGCCATAGAATCGCTAAGCAAGCTCGACTTCGTGAAAGAGCTTTACAGGGCTAGCGGCGACCATTCAGCTATAGCCATAATCACTGCAGATTCTGAAGAGATAGACGAAAAAATGAAGCGGATGATGGCGATAGAAGGCGTCAGGAATACATACCCCTCGTACATACAGGAGGTAATAAAATAGGCTACATGTCAGCGTCCAAAATAAGCTTGACAGGAACGTGATCAGAGCCTGTGATGTCCTTGAGTATGGCTGCGGATTCTACTCTGTTTTTAAGGCTTTTTGAAACCAGGAAATAGTCGATGCGCCAGCCTATGTTTTTGGCACGCGCGTTTGACATGTATGACCACCATGTGTAATTTCCCGGCTGCTTGTTAAATATCCTAAATGTGTCAACAAGGCCGGAGCCGATAAACTCGTCCATGTCGCTGCGCTCTTCGCTCGTAAAGCCGGCATTGCGCACGTTTTCCTTAGGCCTTGCAATGTCTATCTCTTTATGCGCGACGTTAAAATCGCCGCATACCACAACAGGCTTTTTCTTTTCAAGCTGCTTTATGTATTTTAGCATGTGCGCGTTGAAGTCGTGCTTGAGCCCAAGCCTTGACAAATCCCTTCTTGAATTTGGGAAGTAGGAATTTATGAAATAGAAATCCGCAAACTCCATGGCCTGGACGCGGCCTTCATCATCCTCAAAATCACTGAGCTTTGAAAGCGGCTCCTTTCTGACCATGCTCATAGTCCCGCTATACCCCTTCTTGGCTGCCGGGTTGATTTCCAACAAATAGCCAAGCTTGTAGAATTCCTCAGGCACTGCCTTACCATCGGCCTTTATCTCCTGGAATGCCATTATGTCCGGCTTCTCGCTTTTTATAAGCTTGAGCGCTTCGGCCTTCGCAGCTCTTATGCCGTTCACGTTCCAAGATATCAAGCTTGTCTTCATGATTCCATCTAAAGCGTTAGCTCCATTCTTATGCTTTCGTAACCGTTTTCCTTTGCGCGGCCGGTTTCCACGAACCCGGCCCTCGAATACAGCTTTATGCTCCTCGCGTTGTATTCGTTGATGCCGCTGACCTTGAGCCTTTCCATGCCGATTTCCCTAGCGCGTTTTATCAGCAGGGCTAGTACCCTTGTCCCAATGCCCCTGCCCCAGTATTCTTCCGCCCCTATAGTTATCGGGGTTTTTTCCTTTGTGATGCTTGCATCGCCTATCGGTTTCCAAGAGCCGTTCTCATTAATCTCGATCACGTATGCTTCTCCTATTTCTGATAATTCTTTGTTCATCCTTTCTATCACTTCAGGGCCGTATGGCATGGCTTTCGGCCCTTCGGAGTAGAAAAGCACATCAGGATTGGCGTACCATTCAAGGAAATAGCCCATGTCTTCCTTGAGATTGACCGGCCTGAGCCGTATATTGCCGTCTTCAAGCGCCGCCATCTTATTGCCTCGAAAAGAAATCAGACATGCTTTTCTGCTTAGTGGCCTTAGGCATTTCGTGCGCCTTTCTGCCAAGGAGGTCAAGCTCTCCGTATACGCCGGAATAGCCTGGCTTTATGACTATCTTGTCATTGCGCACGTTGTCTATGCATTCTGCAATTTCCGAGCCTGCGATTTCCTCTATATCGACTATTTTTACATTGGTCAGTATGTCAAGCTCATCGCCAAAGCGCCCTATGAGCTTTGAATAAAGCTCCCGCACCACTGGCGAATACCTGGTTTTCTTTTTGGCGTAGGATATTACTTCTATCAAAGGCACGGAATGGATGTACGGGATATGGTCCTTGGGGATGTAGCCAGCAGGCCTGTCTGCAAGATCGTCCACCCTGTGCAGCACTCCGATAACTAGCTTCTTGCCGCATACTTTGCATACCGTGGATTTTGATTCCTCGGGATTTACAGAATATCCGCATTCCCTGTGGCCATCATAATGGTATTTGCCTTCTTCAGGATAGTATTCGACTGTTTGCTTGAATCTTTTTGAATCCTTGTCAACTATGGCTTTTATTATAGAGTCGTATGAGAGCTCGGAAAGCTCGAATATATTTGATTCCCTGCCCATGTTTGGTAGGGAATGCATGTCGCTGTTCGATATCAATGCATACTTGTCAAGCTCTGATATGCGCCAGTTCATTTTTGGATCAGAGCTGAGCCCGCTTTCGTAGGCGTGTATGTCCTTTTCCCTGTCCTCATAAGCTTCTTTTATGGAATCAAAGCCGGACATTGCGCCCAGGGCGCCGAAATATGGCGTCCACAGGTGCGCAGGGAATATGAATGCCTTGCTCTCAATGCCCTTTACTATGTCTACAAGCTCTGCGGCGCTTATCTGCAGCTGCGGCCTTCCGTCAGCAGTCATGCTGCCATACTTTTCAAGCTCCTTGGAGAGGGCACCAGCAGATTCCATGCTTGGAAGCAGTATGCAATTATGTATCTTCTTTACTGATTTGTCCCTGCCTTCGAATATGCTCGACACTTCAACGCTTGCAATAAAGTGCACGTTTGCGTTCGAGCCCTTCAATTTGTAAAGGCCGTTGTCCTCAGGTTCAAGCGCCGATTCAAGCTCTTTGAACCATGCAGGGTGCAGGACGTCGCCAGTGCCGACAACGTTTATGCCTTTCTCGAATGCTGTTTCTGACATAGACGCAGGGTTTATTGCACTGCTGCACGCCATTGCGTATCGCGAGTGCACATGCAAATCAGCAACAATTCTCATAAAAACAACCTACAGTGCGCTGTACTTTTCCAGGGCTTTTATTACCACGCTCTTTACGTTAGGGAGCGTATCAAGCTTTTTAACGTCTTCTATGCCAAACCACTGCATGTCTGTGCTTTCTTCGTTGTTCGCCATGCTTCCCCCTACTGCTTTTCCAACGTAGACCATATCAAAATGTATATGCATTGGCTGCGTCTTGTACGGTACTCTTTCATATACTATTGCAAAGGGATTTGGCAGGGTGTAAGCGTCAGCGTCCCTGTGGTTTATTGCGTCTTCGCCCATAAGCTCTACATCAATGCCTGTCTCTTCCTTAGTCTCCCGGATTGCTGCCTCGTATGGGAATTCTTCAGGCTCTACGTGGCCCCCTGGAGGCAGCCATGCCCCTATCTTCTTATGCTTCAGCATGAGCGTTTTCCCGCCCTTTATTATTATACATCCGGCCACTATGCATTTCTTTACCATTAGAACACTACTCGCTTTTCTTTACGCCGTTTTTTGGGCATATTCCATTTATCATGCATGCGCTGCATTTAGGCACTGTGCCACAGACACGCTTGCCATGCTCTTTTAATACATAGGCAATGTTTTTCCAATACTTTTTGTCCACTAGCGATTCAAGGTCTTTTTCTATCGCTTCAGGATCGCTGCTCTGGCTTAGGCCTATCCTATACGCGAGCTTAATTACCCACGTATCTACAGGTATACCGTTAACTATGCCGTATGCGTTGATCAGTACGGTATTTGCAGTCTTGCGGCCCACGCCTGGAAGCGCAGTCAGCGCATCCATGTCTGAAGGCACCTTGGAATTGTGCTGCTGCTCTATGATCTTGAACGCTTTTATTATATTAAGTACTTTGTTTCTTGCATACGACACGCTTTTGACAAGGCTTAACAGTTGTTCAGGATCTGCGTTTGCGTAATCTTTTGCAGTCTTATAGCGCTTGAAAAGCTCTGGAGTTATGGCGTTCACTGTCGTGTCCCTTGTCTGTGCGGATAAGATTGCTGCAGCAAGCAGGTCTGTGGGCGTTTTGAAGTTCAGGTAATAATGCGTGTCCGGATATTGCTTTTCAAGGGCTTCTACAACCTTAGCTGCATCTGCGCTTGAGAGTCTTTTGTATGCCATTATAACTGCCTCTTGTCAGAAAAATCCTTCCACAATGCGAGCTCACCTGTTATGACGCATGGCGTGCGCCTCAATTCCTCCACATTCCTCGCGCCAAGAAGGAACATCACCGCTTTCAGCTCTAGAAGCACCTTGCTTATGAAACGCTTTACCGATGAAGCTGACTCTGTGGCAGGCCTTAATATCGGAAGGGCCATTGCAGTCATTGACGCGCCCATGGCGATGGACTTTGCTATATCCATTCCAGTCCTTAGCCCGCCTGATGATATTATCGGAATGTCCGAAGCCTTTCTTATCATGTAAAGCGAAGCAGCAGTCGGTATGCCCCAGTCCCAAAGCAGATTCCCTAAATCTATTTTGTCCATTAGCCCCATTGACTTTGCCCTGTACCATTCGACCGCGGCATAGCTGGTGCCGCCCATTCCTGCAATCTCTACTGCGCTAATGCCAATGCTGCTAAGGCGCTTGGCCACATCTGGCGAAAGGCCGAAGCCGACCTCCTTTGCTATTACTGGCTTTTTTACGCTCTTAATTATGTTGCTGATTCCGCCCATGACATCCCTATACCTTGGCTCTCCCTCTGGCTGGACAATCTCCTGCGCAGGATTAAGGTGGATATAGAGCGCATCTGCATCTATCATTTCTATGAGCCTGCGCACATCTTCGATTCCGAGGCCTTTGGATATTTGCGCGCCGCCTATGTTAGCGCCTATGAATGCGCTTGGGGCTTTCTTCCTTGCTATCGTGTAGGTGTCCTCCAAAAGCCTGTCGTAAAGCGCAGCTCGCTGGCTTCCGAGCGCCATGCCAAGGCCAAGTTCCTCTACGGCTTCCGCTATATTGCCATTTATCTTCTTTGCAAGCTCTGCGCCGCCGGTCATGGCCCCGACCATGAATGGCGCAGAGAAGCTCTTGCCAAGGAATTTCGTACTTGTGTCTATGTCGTCGAAGTCTATTTCGGGCAGCGAGTTGTTAAGCAAATGCACGTCTGAGAATAGCGTCCTGGCTTGCTTCGCCTGCACAGGCGAATCTAGGCATATCTTTATGTGCTCCTCCTTCCTTTTCATTATTTCAGAGATCTTTGATGCCTTTTTTGCGTCCATCGCTTTCAAGTTTATTACCCACAGCCTTACATACACTTTCTGCGATAAATTATAAAAGGTTGTTGCAGTGCACAGATAGTGTTTTATCGTTTTCCAATCAATATTCTATCGAATAGCAATGGTTGATGATTACGCGAAACAGCTTGACGAATTGGAAAGGCTAAGGCGCATAAACGCCATTTACGGAGCTGTAATCGCAAGATACAGGAACTACATAGCGCAGGAGGAGGGCATATCTGTGGCTGAATTGCCTAGGCTTGTAACGCCTAAAAACAGCGCCGTGGCAAAAAAGGCCAAGGAGCTATTATCCGGGATTGACCGATTCAATTATGAAAGGGACTTTTATGAAGCCAGCGTGCTGGCATACAATTTCGTCAAGGACAGCATACGGGAAGTTATACTGCCAATGGAGTTCTGGCTAGAGCCTGAAGAAGTACTGGAATTCAGCGCAGGCGAAAAGATAGACAGGTATGTTTTGCTGTGCAGCCTTCTTATAGCGATGGGCAATCCTTCATCTAGGATACTGATGTACACGAAGGGTGAAAAGACGTTCGCGTTGGTGTACTACGAGCTCGGCGGAAAAATCTATGCAATGAATTTTGATTCTGGCATAAAGAGATTCGAAAAAAAGGAAGAGCTCCTATCCGAATACGGCATAATGAATGCCGATGAAGTTACAATGGCTTACGAGTTCAACGACAAGATGTATATAGACATTGCCTAGTCAGCCGATTATCTTCCCTTCCCTGCGCAGTCGCTTTAGGTTTTTCCTGTGCGCCTTTTTTAGCTTTGAATGCTTTGTCTTATTCCTGTATTTTTTCCCAAGCCTTCGGTTAGATTTTGTTACTTTTTTCTGCATTTTATCACATATTGATTCAGCTTATGCTTAGCTTTGCCTCCTTCGCAACAGCGAGCTGCACTACAGGAAGCGTTATTTCAAGAACGCCGTTTTTGTATGTGGCCTCTGCCTTTGACGGGTCTACAAACTTTTCGAAGTTTACCCGTTTGCTGTACACGCCATTTTTCCATTTTACTTCGATGCTTATGCCATTATCAAACGCCGTTACGGATATCTTGTCCTTCGGCGCATTGCACATGTTTCCAACGGTTATGACTGCGCCTGGCTTGTAGATCGTTTCGATGAACGGGTCATATGGCTGCTCAGGCAGGGGCTGGCCTGCGGACTGTGCATGCTTAGTATCCTTATCTGCCTTTTTAGCGCCTTCAATGGCTTTTATGTCCAGCCCGAAATCGCTGCTTATGCTATCGGAATCCAAGGTTTCCTTCAAGGTCTTTGCAATTATGCGTATCAGATTCTCTATATCAGGGGGCGCGTTTATATTCGGGTTGCTTTTCTTTTTCTTTGACATGATAATCACCATCTAGCTCATGATGCGTATGCTTAGTTTACATATAAATAGATTATTAAATACTTTATTACTGCTTCTACCGCGGATAGTACATTGGGTAAAAGTGCTGCTTCATAGCCACTTTGATATGCTGCTCTGGCTTGAGACATTGCTCAGCTCTGCCAGCCTTTCTGCGTATTTGCTGATCCTTTCCTTTGAAAATCCATATTCATCGCACATGAACGATACGATGCCGCTTATGTCAGGCCTTTTTGGCATCATCGTCAGAAGCTCGCTTCTGCTTAGCTCCTTGACTTCGGGCTTAAGAAAAAGCGCTTCTACCTCGCTTACGTCAGTGTCAAAGCCAGAACCGAATTTCTCCTTTATGCGGGCCTCGACGTCTTTTAGGCTCGCTGATTCTTTTGCTATTTTCAACGCGGTCTTTGGGCCTATGCCCTTAATGCCTTCATTGAAATCGTTACCTAGCATTATTCCTATCCAGATAAGCTGGTGCCTTGTTATTCCAAGGTTGCCGAGGGTTTCTTCAAGGCTTATCAGCTCCGTATCTACGTTTATGTATACGTTTTTGCGCGGCAGCTTGCGCCTGCCCGAAAATGTCAGGTTCCTTACAACCCTTTTTGACCCGAAAAGCAGCGTGTCGTAGTCCTGGCTGCCGGCAGCGTATACAAGGTCTTCGCCGCACATATAGCTGGCCTGGGCCTCGCCTTCGCCTGGCGCCATTATGTATGATATGCCCATCAGGCTCAGCAGGCTCTTCGCGCTATTTACTATCTCTTTGTCCACGCGGGTGCTGGCTTGTGCGCGCATCCTTGCTTCCTCAATCTCGCCATGTTGCTTTGCCTCCTGCCAGGCCGAATAAGCCGCTTCGCGCCTTCTGACCCGCGCCTCTATGGTCTTCATCTTTAATTTTGAGGGTATCCCATCGAATACATATATTGGCGTTATATTGTTCTCCAGCAAGTCTATGCTCCTGTAGAAAAGCCCAGATAGGTGGCTTGTGACCTTGCCTTCTGAATTTGTCAGCGGGGTCCCGTCAGGCTGGCGTATTATTGAAAGGAACTGGTAGAGCACGTTATAGGCATCAATTGCAATAATCTTGCCAGAAAGCTGCTTCGGCGATATCTTATTCCTGACTATGAGTTTGCTTAAGTCAACTGCCAAATGCCACACCTTTGTAAACCGCTATTCTTTCGGCTCGAGGTAGTCGCTCAGTGTTGCAGTCTGGGGCTTTTTCGATGCATGCTCCTGCGGCTCTGCCTTGGCGTTTGCATAAAGCTTTATGCCAAGGGCCTTCTCAAGCTTTTTTACAAGCTTTGCAGGCGGAGTGGTTTTTTCGGCCTCGACCCTCACTAGGAACGCTTCCTTTTCGTTTATCATCTCTGCGAGTGTTTTTATAGGAAGCTTCATGGCATTCCTTGCGGCGCTTATGGCTTTCCCGTAATTTTCAATAAGCTCCAGCTCATCGTCTTTTGCCGCAGCTTTCCTTTCGGATATGAAAGGCTTCTGCTTTTTCTGCTGGCTGGGCTTTGAAACTACGATCTTGCCCTTAGCGCATGAGCTGCATACCCTAAGCTCCACGTCCTCTACTGAAACAACATAAATCTCATCAGTTTGCTTTCCGCAAAGTTCACACTCCTCCATTCTATCCCCAAAATGCGCCTGAGCGCCGAATACGGATTGCCATGAAAATAACCCATGCAGCAACGCTGCAGTGCATCCCTGCTTTTATATCTGCTGTTAAAGTCTAAATACCTTTATCGCATAAACTCACTTATAGGCGATAACTGATGATTAAAAAGCGAAATGCCTCCTACCGTGCCATTTTCTCTATAATTATCGCAGCAATAACCTTTGCAGTAATATACTTTGATTATTATGCGAGCTATATAGGCATAGTGGCCCAGCTTGCCCTGGCTGCGCTGGTGCTGGTAGCTTCAGGCCTCGCGATACGCACGAGTATGGGGTTCAAGGGAGGATATGGAGTCTACATGCTTAGCGGAAAGCATGGCATCTCGCAGGTTGATGCAATTGCAAAATCCAGCCCTGACTTCTGGAACGCGCTTGCCATGTGGGGCATGGTCCTTGGGTTCGGGCTGCTTTCTTACCCGCTGCTCAGGGGCAGGGGCGGAAAGAAGATTTTCGCAGTTGGCATAATCAGCATATTTCTTATAATAATTTTCGTACTGCCGTTCCTTTCATATGCCCTGATATTTATAAGTCTGCCAAGATTCGACCTGCTTTCAAATTCTGCCTTCTCCACGTCATTGCCCACGCCTGGAATGCTGCTTGGCAATTTCGTCTCTGGCGGTATTTACGAATACGCGCTGCGTGCAATCATAATCGTAACAGGGTTCTCAGGCTACATTGTCATATTGCTCCTGGCCAATGCAGGCCTTGTTGTAAGCTCGCTGATAAAGTCAATATCCATAAGCTCGCTTGCACCGCTGCATTCGCAGACGCCAGGGGTTGCCCCAGTCATACCAGGCATAGATCTGCCGCTTGTGAGCGGCATACTCTCGCTTGCAATAATATTGATAATACACGAATTTTCACACGGCATACTTGCAAGGAATTTCAAGGTTAAGCTCAAGTCGATAGGCCTGCTTATATTCGGCGTTATACCAATAGGCGCTTTTGTGGAGCCTGATGACAAGGAGGTAAACAGGCTGGACCATGCAAAGCAGAACAGGATTTTCTCTGCAGGCATATCTGCGAACATGCTTGCAATGGTGATCTTCCTGATACCTATGCTTGTGCTGCTGCCGTATATATTGCATAATGTTTATGGCAGCGGCGTTTTCGTATATTCCACAATCAAGGGCTATCCGGCCTATGGAGTGATAAAGCCAGGCACTGAGATATACAGCTGGGACAACCACGCAATAAGCAACATAACGCAGCTGCAGAGCATTGCAGGCTTGGACAGGGTTGGCTCGCTGGTAAGCGTTTCTACAAGCACTGGAAACTACACCTTTGTGGCCAAGTCCTACAATTCCTCTTCGGATATGGGCCTCATAGGCGTGGACCTGTATGAAAAGTACTTCCCCCTGACAAATACCGGAGCTAAAAGCGTGGCATACTTCTTCTATTCGCTGTTCGGGATATCGTTTATGCTAAACTTCCTCGTGGCAGTGGTGAACCTGCTGCCTGTGCCTGGATTTGACGGCTGGCGCATATATGCAAACAGCATAAGCAGCAAAAAGGTGCTGAATGCGCTAACTGCTATAGTGATAATCGCGCTGCTTGTGAATGTGCTGCCTTGGATATGACAGGGTGCTGCTTGGAATGCGCTATTCATAGGCTATCCTGCGCAGATTCCTTATTTCGCCGAAGTCTATCGTAGAGCCGTAGCCTATGGCTATCGCATGCATCTTGTCTATGCTTACATGCGAAAATATTGGGGAAAGCAGCTCTTCGTATGGCACTATGTTTACCTCTGTTCCGCCTGCAAGATAGTTGAGTGCAGGAAGAACCAGGAGAGACTTGCCCTTGTACGAGCCATGGAGGAAGCACTTAAGCCTTTCGCGATTGCCTATCGCATTGATTATGCCTATTGCAGGATGCTCATGGCCCATTATTAAGGTCTTTACGCCTCTCTCAGCCTTTCCGATTTCCGGCATCTCCTCCCCATGGAAGAACAGGTATTTGCCCATGCGTGCCTGCTGCCTGTGAACCTCAAGCTTGAAAGGCTCCTTATAGCGCTCCACGAAATTGTCGTGGTTTCCCTTTATCAGTATTGGCTTTATGCCTTTGCCTTTTGCAAACATGATGAAGTCGTACAGCTCGTTGAATTCCTCTTCGTCCACTTTCGAAAATTCGTTCTTTATGTCGCCGTCCACTATCAGCGTGCTTGCGTTTGTCTTAGCTATCGCCTTGCTTATAGATTCCGTCATTTTATTGAAATTTACCTTTGGAATTAGGACCCCGCGCTTCGCCATTACGCCTTCATATCCCAGATGGATGTCCGCAACGGCAAGGGCATTAAGGCTTTTTATGAATGCGATTGGAAGCCCGTCAAGAAGTTCAATGTCTTCCCCAAGCATCATCCTAGCACCGGTTAAGCATTCGCCTTTATCCTTTTTAACACGAGCTTGTGGAGGTAGCGCAGGTATTCGTGCCTCTCCTTCATCAGTATTGCATCGGCATGCCCGAAGGTCAGCATCGAGTGCGCGAATGGGGATGGAACCTGCGTCTTTATGATTTTGTATTCGGTTTCATTTGCGGCCATGCTTGCGAGAACCTGCTTTGTCCTGGGAAGATCCATCACTTCTTCGAAAATCTCCCTGTACGTCTCTTTCAGTACGGGAAAATTCTTGTCTATGCTCTCCACAGCCTTTATTAGCAACTGCGCGTTTATCTGCTGCTTTCCAACTGGCTGCTTCCAGCCTTTGTAATTTCTCAGTATCATGAAACTGCGCGCAGCAACATGCCTGAACCTGCGCTTCATTATTTCTGTCCTGCGTATGTTTGCCCTCAGAAGCTGCACCGGGTCCTTTGAAACAGAGGCGTTGATCGCGTTTTCCAAGTCCTTCGCGCCAAGGGGAATCTCGGTAGTGACAAGGAAGCCGTTGTCGTTTATCATTATCCCTACGTCTATGCCAAGCGCCCTGCCTATGTGTATCGCTATTATCCTTGAGAGTGCATCATTTATGCGCCTGCCGTACAATGAGTGGAAAACCACGATGTTTTGGCCTTTTTGAGGGTCTTTTGTTATCTCTACAAGCATCAGCTTGTCGTTTGGAACTATTCCGGCAAAAAGCAGCTGTTCGACGAAATAGTTGTATATGGCTTTTGCAGCCTTGCGCTCTATCGGCATGCTTTTGAGCACGTCGGACGATTCCTTTGGCATGCGGCCCGACAGCCTCGGCTTTGATTTGGCGCGCACGCCGCTTTTCACTATGCTTTCGGCCATTGTGCGCCTGAAGCGGCCTATCTCCATTGCAAGCTCATAGCTCAGGGGCAACTGCTCAGAGAACCACGGAGGTATCGTAGGGGTGCTGCTCTTTGCGTCGGATACATAACATTTCATGCCCTTGGCATATTCGAACCTGTACAGCCTGCCGCCCAGCGTGAATATATCGCCCTGCTTAAGCCTCGTAAGGAATTCCTCCTCTATGTTGCCGAGCCATTTCTTTGACTTTGCGTCGAGCACGTTTACCGCTACTTCGTCCGGTATAGTGCCGAGGTTGAGCATATATATCGGCTTTGCAAACTTGCCGCGCCTGCCGAACATACCTTCCTTCTCGTCATACCATATCTTGCCGTATACGCGCCTGCTCTCCAGGCCAACGTATTCGCCTGCCAGGTACTTGAGCGTGCTTATGTAGTCCTCGTAAGCTAGGCTTGAGTACGGGTATGCTGACCTTATTACTTCAAATGCCTCTTTCACGTCCCATTTCTTGTTTAGGGACATCCCCATTATGTGCTGGGCAAGCACGTCAAGGGCGTTCTTTGGCACAGTAAAGGAATCCAGATGGCGCTTGAGCGCAGCATCGAGCATAACGCTGCATTCCACAAGGTCGTCCCTATTCAGCACTATGATCTCGCCCTTCGCAGTGGACTTATACTGATGGCCTGCCCTGCCAATCCTCTGCAGGGCGCGCGTAATGCTTTTTGGGGAGCCGAGCTGGATCACATTGTCTATGCTGCCTATGTCCACGCCGAGTTCCAGGCTGGTAGAAGAAACCGCGCATTTGAGTGAGCCTGCCTTTAGCAGCTCCTCCACTTCAAGCCTCGAATCCCTTGACAGAGAGCCGTGATGCGCGGCTATCTCATCCTTATACCCGAATTTTTTCTTTAAGTTGAACACTACGCGCTCCGTGCCGCTTCTGGTGTTTGTAAATATCAGTGTTGTTTTGCTGGACTTTATGATTTTGTTTATGTCGTTATACATCTCCTTTTCCACCTTTTCGTCGGGGGTGTATATCATGTCTTCTACCGGGCTTATGGTAATCACGTCGAGCTTTTTGCTCCATGATGCATCGACTATCTTGCAGTCCTTCGGCTTTCCGTTCTTATAGCCTACAAGGAATTTTGCTGCCTCTTCGAGCGGATACAGCGTTGCGCCGAGGCCAATCCTTACGAAATCGTGGCCTATAAGGTTGGAAAGCCTTTCTATGGACAGCGATAGATGCGCGCCGCGCTTGTTGTTGGCCAGCTCATGTATCTCGTCTATGATTATATACTTTACGTTTGACATTTTTTGCATGTACTTCTCAGAATTTATCAGTATTGCAAGGCTTTCAGGCGTTGTTACCAATATGTTGGGAGGGTGTATGAGCTGGGCGCGGCGCTCTGATTGCGGGGTATCTCCAGTCCTTACCGCTATTGTAACGTGCTTTGTGCCTGCGCGCTCCTTATCGACTATGCTGTAAATATCTTCCAACGGCTTTATCAGATTCCTGTATATGTCGTTATTCAGTGCGCGCAGAGGGGATATGTATATGCAATACACTTCCTCTGCAAGGGTGCCATTGGCTGCCATGTCGAACAGGTCCCCAAGGATCGAGACGAAGCCAGAAAGCGTTTTGCCTGAGCCTGTCGGAGCGGTTATCAGCACGTTGTTTTGCTCCCTGATGAGCTTGAACGCAAACCTCTGCGGCAATGTCAGCTCCTTAAAATGGGACTCAAACCATTCCCTGACGTATTTGTTCATGCCGCTTAGCGATTCCTCAGCAGAAAATGGTTCCATTGTTTTCGCCTTCCCGTTGAAACATTTAATTTAGGTGACTGGTTCATTTAGCCTGCTATGCATAATGGGCAGGAGCGTGAGACGCAGCGCCCGCAGGTCAATGACAGTGACAAATGCAAGAAAAAGCAAATGAATGGCCTGATTGGCAGGCCAATCCGCAGGGTGAGACTGCTTTTACGCATATATCGATTTATATTCAGTTCCTGAATCGTCGATTATGTGTATGCATTCCCCTTCGCATTGTATGAGGCACGCCTGGCAAAGTATGCACGCTTCGCCGTTGACTGCAACTGATATGCCGCCGCTTGTGCCGTCATTTGTATCGGCAAAATGCTTATGGCCGTCCTCAACCTTAGACCATTTGTCTATGACAGACTGGTCACTTACCCCTTTCCATTGGGCGTTCTCTGGAGCTGAGTCCTTGTTCACTTCCTCAATGTTCTTCCTATCCCTGAGCTCGAACACTGCCACAGGGCAAACATCCTTGCAATGCTGGCATCCTGTGCATAGCGGCTTATCGACATACACTTGCATAAAATCTCCTTCGTATCGGTTTAATCGTAAATTAATTTAAATTGTATCAATAAAATTATGTCATTCTGTAAATTTAATGCTTTTGCTTATTGTGCTTTGGATGTTGCACTTAGGTTTTTCATGCTTATTGTGCGCTTGAATGCGTCGGATACTGCCATTAGCACGTTGTACGTTGTCCTTGTCCTGCCTTTTGAGAAGCTCCAAACATCTTTTACGCCCGCAAGCTCAAGCATTCTCTTGACGTGCTTGCTTGCCACAACGCCAAGGCCTTTCGGCGCTGGCTTGAGCAAAACCTCTATGCTTCCGCACTTGCCTTTGACTATAAACGGAAGGCTGTGATTCTGCCCGCAGGTGCATTGCCAGGACCCGCAGCCCATCATCACCGGGATTATGTTGCGCTTCGCAGCGATAATTGCCCCGTCTATGGCCGCCTTAACTTCTATGTCCTTCGCAGCGCCCACTCCGACATGCCCATTGCCGTCTCCGACAATCGCAGTTGCGCGGAATTTCTGCTTTCTGTTGTTTCGTGTCATCCTCTGCACGCTTCTTATTTCAACTACTTCGCTCTGCAGATTCGGCAGCAGAACATCTACTATTCCATTTTCTTCTATGCTTTTGCCCATTGCATAGATTTGCTCTATGCTTGTTATGCTTCCGCTTTTTACAAGCTTGCCCAGCTCGGTTATTGGCTCCCAGGCTTCCCTGTCAAATTCCTGCTTCCTCTCTTGATTATTATATTGCCTTCTCAACAAATCACTCTGAATTTATCTTTTTCTTAACGCTTTCGAATAGCTTGTCAAGCTCCTTTACATTTATTTTCGCCTTCTCATATTCGGAAAATTCCGAATGGCCTTTCTTTGCGGAGCCTTCAACTGCATATTGCATGATGTGCTTGCCGGAAATTCGGTTTTCATCCATCTCTATGTTTGATTTCAGGCTCATGCCGCCGTCCACAAAGCCCTTCGCAGCTGAGAATACCACATTGCCGCTTATGGGCTTGTACAGGCCTATATCAAGTATGCATTCTCCTGAAAATCCAGCCTTCTGCGCTTTTTTGGCGAGCAGCATGCCGGTCAAATAAGCCGTTGGGATATTGCATTTCGGAAGCCATCCCAAACTCGACAGCTCCGATGAGTATGCTGCAGCTTTTATCTTGTCGCCGTTAGGCTCATAGCCCACTAGCTGTAGCGTTATCTGCCTGTTCGACTTCCTTACGACCAGCCTCGTCGAACCGCTTTTCAAAAGCGCTATGCGCTTCTTGTAGTTGGTAAGCGCTTTAGAACGTCTTTTTTTGAATGCCATTGTGATCACTTTTGCCTCAGGAATGCTTGAGCTTGTTATAGGTTGCATCGTCGATGTTTAGGCCTTTGCTCCTTATATGGTTAAGCAATGATGCCTTAGTCTGGAATGTGCCGCCCTTTACAAGCGCGTATAGCTCCTTATACATCTCGTTTGTTATGCTTTTCTCTGATTTAAGCGTTTCCAATATGCGCCTTTGCGCGCGAATCTTCTTCACGTAGCCGGTTGCAGTCCTTGCCTTCATCGTGCCCTTGCGCTTGCCCTTGCCGCGCTTTCTTCCGGCATTTCTTTTTACTCTGAGCTCCTTGCCGTACCTGCTGACATTGTGCTTTTCCTTGATCGCATATATGCTTCCGTTCTTGATTAATGCCTTTACGTCATCGCGCGTTATTGCCTTGGTAGCATCCTCAAGCGCTGTCGGCTTTATCCTTATGCTGCTCATTCCCCTGTGCATTATAAGGCTTGCCGTCCTCTTCGTAAGTTTTACGCTCATTTCCTAACACCATTTGCAACTTTGACACCGTTTGACATAGCAAGCTGCGTTATCTCCTTGCGCTTTTTAAGGCCTACCGAATGGGCTATTACTATGTCGTAAGACCCGATTTCCGGGTCGTGCAGCATGCTCGCCAGCTCTGCCTGGTTATGCACGAGCATCAGCCTTTTCCCATCAGCCCTTATGCCTGCAACAGCCGAAGGGTTTTTGTAGCCGATTGTAGGCTCTGCGCCCATGAAATCCCTCTTTATGCGCTTTTTGCTGTCCTGGCCCCGGGGCTTGCGCCACCTGGACTTAACCCTTTTCCTTTTCTTGGCGCCGTAGTTGGGCACGTTGAATTTTGAGTGGGTTTTTTTTGCTGGCAATTTTCCTTCTTTCATAAAAAAATCAACCTATTGAGTAGTAGACACCGTCCTGGAATACCCTTTCGTCCTTGTGCTTTAGCTTGCATGCCTGGCGTATGTTCGCTGCTGTCTGTGCAACGTCATCCAATTTCGTGCCGTAGAGCCTAAGCTTCTTTTCCTTTATCTCTGCCTTCGTGTTTCCGACGATTTCGGCCTTCCTTGGATATCTTTCGCCGAAGAGATTTTTTATTATGAACTCCTGCCCCTTGACCTCCATTGTAAGAGGGAAATGGGCATATATCGCTTCCATCTCTATTTCGAAGTATTTTTGCACGCCTTTTGCATCGTTCTGAAGCTCCTTGTAGAGCGAGTACGATGCGATTTCCGCCTTTTTGCGCAGCTTGCCCGCGCCTATGGGCTCGATTATGAGCTTGCCAGAATCCGCCTTAACGCTGAGCAGCGAGCTGTTGAACTGGCGCTGGTTGCTGCCCAATGGGCCTTTTATGCTTACCGCATCTCCAGAAACCGATGCACTCAGACCATTTTCAAGCTTTAGTTCATGCATAAACATCATCAGTATACATATGCTATCAGCCTGCCTCCGATTGAAGACTCTCGTGCCTGCTTGTTGGTCACAAGCCCCTTGGAGGTTGATATTATCAATATGCCGAAATCCTTGCTCGGTATATAGCGCTCTTCATATTTCTGTATATCGTTCTTCGAAAGCGAGTAGTGGGGCTTCACTACGCCTATGCTGTTTATCTTGTTCGACAGCTTTACCTTGAGCATGCGGGCGTACCTGTCGTTGAATTCCTCATAGCCGCTTATGTAGCCTTCAGCTTTTAGCACATCCATGAGCGATTTGATGAGCTTTGTCGAGTATATGCTGCACTCGAACCTGCCTATCCGCTCGTTAGTCTTTATCTTGTTTATAGCGTCTGCAAGCCTGTCTACCATGACAATCAACCATACTTCTTGAAATTCAGCTCCTTTGCGACTTCGCGGAAGCACCTTTTGCATATGTAAAGATTGTGCTCCCTTATAAGCGCACGGCTGGTGCCGCATATCCTGCATTTCCTAATTCCTTTGCCCTTGAATCTTTCTTCAGGTCTTACCTTCATTGAGAAGCACCCTCTATTTTTATTCCAAACTCTTTGCCGAGATATTCTTTTAGTTCCTCCCTGCCTATCTGCCTGTGCAGCCTTTTTACCTTCGCCCTGGCGCGCTTCCTCAGTTCTGTGCGCAGCCCGGGCCTCTTGAACGAGACGTCAATGTTCATGCCCATCATGCCTATTGTCGGGTCGTATTTGACGCCGCTTATGTCTATGTACTCCTTTATGCCGAAATTGACCGTATTTGCTTCTACGTTTTTTTCAGACAGCTTGTTGTCAACCGCTTCGAAAAGCCTCTTTGCGGTGTCGTATGCTGCTTTGTTCCTGAGCGTTACAAAGGCGCCGATCTTTGCGCCCACCGATATCTTGAACGAAGGTATTCGCTTTTTTGATATTGCATCAGACGGGCTTGCGCCAGTTATGAGCTCCAAAAGCTTTTTTGCGTTTGCCTGCTTCTTGTCATCGTTCCCTGTGCCTATATTGACAACAAGCTTGTTTATCCTTATGGCTTTCATTGGGTTGTCTCGCTGATTTGCATTCTCTTTTCCTTCCATTAGCATCACCCAACTACTATTATGTTATTGACTATGGTGTCAAACTTGTTGCCGTCTTCTTCCTCAACTGTAGCAAGGGCGTTCACATGCATGTTGCCTTTCGTAAGCGATACGACTTTGCCGCTGTGGCCTACGTGCACACCGTCTATGACCAGGCATTTTGAGCCAACGCCAAGAGGTATGTGCGACACCGGTTTCCTGCTTTGGTCCAGGACTATAGTATCTCCGACTTTGATCTTTTTGTCAGGGGCCTTGAGCACGGTCCCGTCATGGAGCCTAAGCATCACTGAATTTGATTTCCAGACGTATTTGCCAACGACTTTGCACTTCCTTGAGGCGTCGCCTTCTTTGGCCTCTTCCAATGCCGCCTGGCCTTTGCTGCTTATTGATACTGCATAGCTTTTCCCAAGGCCTTCTATTGCTATCATATCGTTAAGGCCTACGGCATACTTTGGATTTGACACTGTTTTGCCGTTGACCGCTATTTTGTGTGTCTTTACTGCCCTCACTGCTTCTGATGAAGAATCCACCAGGCCTGCCTTCTTTAACAGCACGAGCAGTGCTATGGACTTCTGCTTTGAATGCCTCCCTGGAGAGGGCTTTGCTACGTATTTGCTCTCCTTTCTATGCACGCCGAAGTATTTCGGGGCGTTCAGCGCCTTTATGTGCCTCTTGTTTCCTTTTCTTGCCATTTGATTCACTTTTCCTTTTCCTCGACGCTTGCCTGCTTAGGCGTTGTAGTCGGGGCGTTCAGCTTTTGCGCTCTCCTCTTGTCGCTAAGGTTCAAATCTGTAATGTAAACGTTGCTTATGCTTACAGGGACTGGCTTCTCCTTTCCCTTTGCATCCTTCCTGCTGTAAGAATCAATGTAAAGCACTGACCTTTTTAGGTCTACGGCGCTCACCTTGCCGGTTGCGCCCTTTTTCTTTCCGGACATCACCTTTACAGTGTCGCCTTTCCTTACCTGTATGCTTCGCTTTTTTATCTTCAGCTTGGCAGAAAGCTCCTTGCTTATATGCACATGCGCGAAATGCTGCAGCGCGTGCGCAGGCGCTGTGTGCCTGAATTTTCGCTGCTTTCTCGGCTTGCTGCTTTTGATCATTAAACCACTCTTGAGGCTATTCCGGCCAATTTTATGTAACGCTCTATGACCTCTCGCGCCATTGCGCCCTTGACTTCGGTCGCAACAGGAAGGTTTGCGTCATTTATCAGTATTGCTGCGTTGTCCTCGAATTTAACGTGCATGCCGTTTGCGCGCCGAATCGACTTTCGCTGCCTTATTATGACTGCGCGCACTTTCTTCTTTATGTATTGAGGCGAGCCGCTTTTTACGCTCGCTATTACTATGTCGCCTATGCCATTTGAGGCCATTCTCTTGTGCGCGCCTGCTTTTCCTATCTTGTTTATTATCATTAGGGTCTTTGCGCCGCTGTTGTCAGCGCACGTTAGTATGCTGCCAGGCACAAGGGTCTTTGATATTTTAGTGGCGATGCCTTTCATTGTTATTCACCGGATTTTTTCACTATTTTTGTAACAACATACGACTTGGTTTTGCTAAGCCTGCGGCAGCCTTCTATTATTACCGTGTCCCCGAGCGCCGCGCCCACGCACGCGGGGTTGTACGCAGGTATGCGCGAGGACCTCCTTAGGGACCTCTCATACTTGTTCAGAAAAGTTGTATACGCTCTGGATATTATAACGGTCTTTGCGGCTTTATCGCTAACCACAATCCCTTCAAGACTGCTTCCATGCGTCTTAAGGTTGCCGTGTATCGGGCATTTAGGGTCTTCGCATTCCAATTAATCACTTCAAATTGCTAAAAAGCATGCATTACGCTGCTTGCTTGCACACGCGTGTCTCTCAAGAGAGCCTTGTAGACATTACAATTTGCGTTTATTATTATAGAGCAAATATATAAAAGTTATGCGCTTCGCGCTTTGTAGAACTTAAGCCCCTTTTCTATGCGCTCATGCGGCCTGAACAGGATCTCTGCGCCGCGCACTATGAAGCGCTTCCTTCCTGAGATGAACGCGAATTTCGAGCCAGACTTTGGCATCGCCACAATGCCTTCATCGTATTTCTTTATGTATAGCATATTCTTTGTTTCGTCGATAACAGTTCCCTTCATGTGCCTGCGCTGCTTTTCGGGGCTCTCGAGCACCTCGACCTTCAGGCCTATGAGCTCATGAAGAACTATGTTCCTGTTTGTGTAATGCGCTTTCGCTTCCGGTGTTTTTTTGCTAAAGGTCTTCATGCGATTATCCTTGCTTTTGCGAACCGCTTTCCACCATGTCTGTTATCCATGGTATGCGCACGTCGGTGCCGTTGAAAGCCTCGAAACCTATGTATATCCCATAAAGCCATACCAGTATCGCGAGGACTTCCCCGATTATTGGCATCAGGAAGAAGATGCCGTCCAGTATTAGCATTATGACTCCGAGTATTATTGCTTGTATGGAATGCTTCCGCAGCCTGGCGTCTGTCTTTGCAAGCGTGAGATATAGCACAATGCCAGATATTATCGTGAATACGTAAGCCAGCAGATAAAGGGGCCGGTTGTCCCTGATTGCAGCTTTTGCATTCACTTTTGAACCTGCCATAAGATCATCTTATTATTATCCTGTCGGATACGTTTGTAACGCGATCCACGTCAAACCTTAATGTCGAGCCGTAGTCTGTTTTCACAAGCATATAGCCCTTGCGCGAGTCAACGCTAGTGACTTTGCCTATGTACGCGCCTATCTCGTTTATCACGTTCTTGTCCTTGAGCTTGGCCCTCCTTATCGATATGCGCTTGAGCCTGGTGCTTAGGTATGATACCAGATAGCCTATTATTATAGCTACGACGCTGTAAAGAAGGAGCTGCGAGAAGTATATCTGGCCTATGAACCATTCGGCTACGAAATACACAAGCGCAAGGGTTATTACGGCGTAGCCTATGTATGTGCCCTGGTTTATTGCGCGGTATTTGTAGTTCCTGCTCTCCAAATCGATAAGCCTTCCTACAAGGTATATGACAAGGCTTATCGGCAGCAGAAGCAGCATCCCTTCTACGAAATACGATCCCTGCACCAAGGTGTTTGAAGTTATAAGAACAGAATGCTGGTACGACCCGTATCCGACTATTATGCTGAGTATGAAAAATATTACCGAAGCGACGTACAGAAGAAACGTAACCCTGCTCACGCTGAAGCCGAAGCCCTTGAATGACGATATTATGTAATCTTCCAGGCCGAACCCCTTTATGAGAAGGTACAGGCCTATTAAGGCTACCGGAAACTGCCAGCCAAGCCTAAGATAATAGCTTATCGCAAAAAGCAAAAGCAGCACAGCCGGTATGCCGAATACGACTCTGGCGTAGTGCGGCTCTTTCAGCTTTTCTATTATGGTGAAGTAGGTGTTTTCGAACTGCTCCGCCTGCTTCATCCTTACAAGGTCTACGCTGTTGACCTTCAGCCTGCTTTTCAGTATAGGCAGGACGCGCTGGTCGCTTTGGCCATCGGTAACCAGCACGCACGCGTCAGGCCTGAAGCGCTCTATAAGCATGTCTATCTGCCTGGAAAGCTCAGCGTCTGCATTGAACCCCTCGTCCTCGGCGCCGGTTATCGTCGCAACCCTTACGCTGTTCCCGCTGGATTTAAGCTCGTCGAATTTCCTGACCGCCTCGAACATTGTATTCGCGTCTGTTTCCTGCGGATCCGCCAATGCAAGCTTTGAGGCTGCCTTTAGTATGTCGTTTCTGCCTACTACGGGGCCGCTTATTTTGGTCTTCCTGTAAAGGTCGTTGTCGATATCTACGGCAAGCACCAGCAGTCTTTCACTCATACAGTATCAGATAAATATGCACTACATAAATTAAAAAGCTATCACAACGTTTAGATTTACGGAGCGTGCATGCCTGCTGCACTTGCAATTAAAAGGGCTCATGCGATCCTAGCATTTCGGTATCAAAGGGCTTGTTCCGTGCAAGCCGCGCTCCTGCCTTTATTGCCTTTCCTCATGCATTCCCATTTCGCTCTTTGATTTAATGCGGGCAGACGCGTACTCTCCATACTCCTTCAGCATTGACTCGGCCCTTGCCCTCTTCAGCTCCATGTAGGCGTCAAGCTCCTCCTTCCTTATGCGCGTCATCATGTTGCCCTCCTTTATGACAACGAATGTGCCCTCCACAGGCTTTGAGAGTTCTTCCAGGAGCTTCTCCCTGTCGAAATGCCTGTAATACCATATCCTTATGCCCATGGTATCACTTCCTGAAGTTTATGTAGCTTACAAGTGTGCCGTAGGTGCTGTCAACGTTCTTTTTTATGTACTTTGCAACCTCGTCAGGTTCCTTGTCGTCGTGAAACCTTGCCTTTACCATGAAGCCAGCAGGGCCTTCGGTGACATACACCTCCAGAACATCGTCAAGCGCGACAAGCCTCTCGGCAAGGTCGTTTATGTCAATGTTCGGCTTGGGCTTTATAAGGAAGAACCTGTGATAGGTCTTGCCGTTCCTTTTCACCACGAAGAACTTCTTCTGGTCGCGCACGCGACGCCGCGCAGCGCTTTCGCTCCCTATGCCGTTATGATCCATTTTCCCACCTATTAAGCATTATTCATCGGCCCAGACGAACTGCCAGCTGTTCTCAGAGATCTTTACTACCTTCACAGGCCTGTTGTCGTTGTCCACTTTTTCGCTTTTCTTTCCGAACCCAAACATGCACACTCATCTCTAATCCTATTAATCATTCAAGAAAAGATGTACTGCGCCGGGGTGGGGTAGTGGTAGGGTGTAAAAAAAACAGAGTGTGAAAAAGCACAATTGCTTCCTTGCATCTTTATCTCCCCGGCCCAAACATCCTTGATTAGTATTATGGAATGACGTAGCTAAATAGCTTATCCAATAAATATATATAAAATTTTAAATATATAGATAAAATTAAGGATATAATGCAGATATATGGTTAATTATATTATGAATAGAAAAGCGAATGAGCAGAGATGTGGATTATTATAAATTTTATAACTATAAAAGCATTTAAATATTATATTATTAAAATATTATAACGGATATGGATGGCCAGGGCTAGAAGCATAAAGGCTCCAAAGGAAGTAATGAAGGTTTTCGAAGAGCTGCAGGAATCAAGCAAGTCACGGCTGTCGCTGCTTTATATAAAAGGCAACTACTACGTAAACGAGACTGCAACGCAATTTTCCGAGGAGAAGAATAGGAAGGTGACTGTCTCAAGATACATAGGGAAAATAGAGCCTGACGGCAGGTTCGTCGAAGCCAGGCACAGAAAAAAGGAGACAAAAGTCAAGAATATAACGGAACTCATTGCTGCAAAGAAATCAGAGGAAGATAGCAACAGCATTTTGTATCCTGACGATATAGACCTGAAGCTGCTGGAAATGCTCAGCGCCAACGGCAGGGCGCCAGTAGCAGAGCTTTCAAAGGCTCTGGGGCTAAGCCAGGCTGCATGCAAATACAGGATACAAAGGCTGGAAAAAAGGTACGGCATAAGCTATACGGTAGAAGTAGGGCCAAGACCTTTCAATTTCTTCAGGTACGTCGCATTTGTAAGGTTCGGCAGGGACAAGCCAGACATCGAAGCGTTGAGAAAGGTTATAGCGCGCGAGCCGCTGGTGCAGCTGGCGCTGTCACTTAAAGGCAGCCATGACTTTTTCCTCTACATGCTTGCGGAGAACACGCAACTTCTTGAAGACGCGATATACAGAATGAGGTCGGATCCTGCAATCTCAAGATACAAGGCGTATTGGAACGTGACATACGTATCCAGGGCATACGGATACTTGCCATTAAGACAGGAGTTTATAGAAACACTTAGTGAAAAGGTCTGGCGCAGGAGCAAGGAGCATCCAAGAAAGCTTCCAGACCAGCTTCTTGAAAGGGAATACCTTGTATTAAGCGAGCTCAACAAGGACGGCAGAGTAAGCTTTGTGGATCTGGATAAAAGGTTAAAACTCAATCCTGGTGCATCTGACTACACTTATAACAGATTAGTAGAAAAAGGGATGATAGAACGAATAACAATCAACATGGAAAAGCCGCAGATGAAATATCCTGCGTTGTTTGTAGTTAAGCAGCCAGACATCAACACTTTCAACATCCACAGGAACGAGTTTATGGCAAAGCTCATCGCTCTTCCTAAAACACCTTCAAACACAACATGTTTGGAAGGCGATATGGGTTCTCCTTACAGTCTTGTCTACATAATGCCCATCTACGCAACCACAGAATCGGCAATAAAAGCTATATCTGACATGTCAAAACAGAGCACAAAGGACATCAGGGACTACATAATAATCGATACAATAATAGGCTCTTTAGGGTTCAGAAGAGCTCCTCCGGAAATAACTAACCAGTACAAATACCTTACCAAAAACCAGCAATTAAAAGAATCAGACAAATATTAATCCATTTTTAGTCTCCGCCGCTGCCTCCCATTATTATCGCCAAATATTTATATTTCACAGCAAAATGGAACTGATGTGTTTAAATACCTTTTTGTAATTCTGTATGTAGAAATGTAAACCATAAAAAAGCAAAGCTCATCGCTCTTCCTAAAATCACGCGAATATAATAAGCCCTAAAGGCAGTGTGGGCTCATCGGTTTCGTTGCGATAATGCCAATATCCAAAACGCAGAGCAAACAATATTATGTGAACTGTGCAGCGAGAGCAAATCCTTTACGGTAGCAGCGCCATCCTCTTGAGAAGCAGGTATATCGCTGCGTAGCTCGGCAGGGAAACGCGCTTGTTTTCGTATGGGCCGTACTCCATCCCGTTCATGAGGAGCTTCTCCTTGGTGTTGGCGACCACGAATATCTCGCCCTTAGGGAAGGCAATGCATTCCTTCATGGGGTCGAAGGTCGACAGCGCCTTAAAGCTTGGCACTGCCTTTGAAACGAGGCCTGAGCCGCCGTGAAGCGTCCCTGCAGCACGCAGTAAATGCTGTGGATCGTTAGTTACGTTCTTGTCTATGGAATCGCTTTGCCTTACGGAAATGCTTCCGGCCACATTTTTCCAGAAATCTTCCTTTTTAGGTATGTTCACCTTGTCCCAGTTGCCTGTGGTTATGCCCAGTATGACGCTTGCTTTGTTTGCATAAAGCCTTTTCGCTATGGGCTGCGGCACGCCAAGTGCCATTATCGAGGTTGGCCCTGCGTTTAGCGTGTTTATCACGTTTCTTGCAATCTTTCCGCCCCAGCCCGGATCGTTTGGCTTCGGGCCTATAAGCCTGGCGCCACGCTTGCCGATTGTTGGGAAAAAGCTTTCCAGCTTCATTCCGCTGCCGGTTATGTAATCGCTTATCTCCTTTCTGGCCCTGCCGTCAAGCATCATGACGGCCTCGGACTTTACATGCACATGGTAGCCCCTGTTGCCGCTGAAATTTACGGAAATGTCGTTTAAAGAGAATCCGAAATCCGGCACGAGGAACTGCTCCACGAGCTTGAATACCTCCATTTTCACCTCATGAAGGCAGTTCTCGCACACCCAAGAATTGCCGTGGCGCTTTTGGCAAGCCAGGTGAAGGTCTGTCGCGTCGAGGTCAAACACTAGCTCGCTGCCCTGCCATCCCTTGTTCTCCATCGGCCTGCCTGCAGGATTTTCATAAAGCGCAGAAGAAGTGGATATGTATGCAGGCACGTTAGCAGTGATGTATCTGCGTAGCTCCTCTTCGTTCTTGAATGCCATGTGCCTGCGCGCTATCTTTGTCTCAAAATTGCCGAAGCCGAACTCCCTCTTAGGTATGTCGCTTATGCCTATCGGGTTTTTCGAATAGAACTCACGAAAAAGCCCGATTGCAAGGCTCTCAACGCTTTTATCCAGCATGCGCAAGCACTGTTATTATTCTGTCAGCAAGCGATTTAGAACATTTGCACAAATGCGGCCGGTTTGACAGCATGCGAATATGATAGTGCCCAATTTAAACCCATAGGGTAAAGGTGTTATGCGATCACCATGCCTTTCGCTGTTATAGATTTGGACGGATGCCTAGAACCGGATATACACGAAGCCTTTGCAAAACGCTTCATCAGGAAGGATTCTGCAGTCGAGCATGCATTGAAGGAAGTCACCTTTAACGCGATGGACAAGCTTTCGTATTTTACCACTAGAGTAGCGCGCAAAGTGGACCATAACATTGGATTCGACGAGAACATAGTTGCTTCAATGAAGCTGCTGCAAAAGCATGGATTTGAGATAGTAGTGCGCACAGCCAATCGGCTGATCAGCGATGACGATTTGGCAAATCTTGAAGGCAGGCTCATGAAGCTTGGGGTGGAAGCGCACGTAGAGAGGGCAAAAGACAGCGAAAAGTTCAGGGAGCGCAACGGAGAAAGGCCTTATGTCATTTTGGATGACAAGCCGAACGTGGTAATGATGGCAGGAAGGCTTGGGATAACGTCAATACTGCTTTTGAGCGATTACAACAGGGCTGAGGCTGCGGTCCTGGGCCGCATAAACAGGAATATAAGAGTGTCGAAGCCTGAAGCGATACCTGAGCTATGCGAAAGCATAGTCGCAGAAAGGGCGCGTGCTGCGAAATCGCAACGTATTAAAGCGTTCTAAGCCAAACATCAAACATGCCTTATGCTGACACGTACCAGTTTCAGCCAGTATCTATTGGCAGCAGCACTGCTGAGGTTAAAATTGTAGAGGCCAGGGTCAAAAGGGGCTACGCAACTGTAAGAAACGGCTTCGTTGTGATAAAGGTGCCTGCTGCATACTCTGACAGGAGGAAGCGCGCCTTGGCAAATGACCTTTATAAAATGATTGTGAGGGCTGCGGCAAAGGATCCTAGCAGGTTTGCCAGGAACAGCGATCTGGTTTTTAGGGATATGCAGAAGGTCTCGCTTTTCGGGACTGTTATTACTGTAAAAGTTATCGCGCGCAATGCAAGGTCAGGCGCTGCAAAAGTGAGCGGCGACTTGCTTCTTATAAAAGTGCCTTTAGGCAAGGAAGGCGATACTGCGCTCGTATCAAAATTGGCTGCAAGGGGCATAGGAAAACACTTTGAGCAGCACCTAGACGGTTACGTAAGGGCCATTAACAGCGCAACGTTCAAAAGCAAGCTTGGGCGCGTAAGGATAAGAAACGGCCTTACCGTCCTTGGCTCGTGCTCCCCAAAAAACGACATAACAATCAATGAGAGGCTGCTCTTCACCGATATAAAATTCTTGAATTATGTGATAATGCACGAATTGGCACATACGGTAGTGCGCTCGCACTCCAACGCTTTCTGGAAAGCCCTTGCTACTTATGTGCCTGACTTTAAACGCATCCGCAAGGAGCTCAGGGATGCGGGACGCAATGTAGAAACTGAGTATAAAGAAGCAGGAGAGGAGGCTGCCATAAAGGCAGCCGAAGTTAAGCCTTAGCCGAAGAGCCCTGCAAGGCCGCCTGCGGCTTCGTCTTCGCTTTTTGCCTCTGCTTTCTCTTCCTTCTTTGCAGCTTTCTGCTCATGGGCCGGCGCTGCTGCTGCCTGGGCTGGTGCCGCCTGCACGCTTTGCGCGTTCTTTATTATGTCCTTTATGTTGAGGCCCTTTAGCGATTCGACAACTGCCTTCGCTTTGGCTTCGTCAGGCTTGAATCCTGCGCTCTTTACCACTTCCATTAAATCTTTCTCGTTTACCTCCTTTCCTGCTGCGTCAAGCAGCAATGCCGCATATATGTATTCCATGCTTTCACCTTTTAATGTCATATTTTCGAATTGAGCAGGTTGGCGCTTAGCGCTGCATTAGAGACCATTTTCTCTATAATGCCTGGCTCGTAAATGCTTGCGCCGAGGCCAAGTGCCACTGCGTTGTTGTACGCCTCAGCCACGAACCTCTCTACAGTATAGCTGTTTACTATTTTTGCCATGATGCTTATGCTCAGCGCCTGCGCGAACGCGCTTGCTATATCGCTTGCTACGCTCGCTGATGTTATGCTGAATACATCCTTTGTGAATTTGACATTGCCGCTCAGCATCACCAGAGGCTCTATGCTTGCGGTAAATGGCATTATGTCAAGCGTGTGAAGCGCCTTTGCTACCTGCAGGCTTATCGTACTGCCTTTAGGCACAAGCACCTTGTCTTTCGCTATCACGACCTTGCCCTTGTCAATCTTTACGTCTATGCCGGCGGCCTTAAGCTCTGTTACTGCCTGCCCTGGCTGCAATGTCGTCTCTCCAGCCGGCACAATAATCTCCTGCGGCGCTATCTGCGATGGCTTGGCAGCGAGCTTTATGGTGCCTTCCTTGAATTTTTTGTACAGCTCAAACGGGTTGGAATTGCTCAGTATGACTGCAGAAGTGCCTTCTAAGTCTTCTGCAAGCTCTTTGCCTTTCTTGCTCTTCTCCAGTGCCATCTTAATAAGCGATTTCTTGCCTGTTATAAACTTTATTTCATTCCTCATGTTGTTCCTTGAAGCCTGCAGCAGCCTGTCAGGTATGCCGCTCAGGGGCACTATGCCCACAAGGCCATAGCTGTCTATGAGCTTTGCATTGTCATCGACAAACTTGCGCTTTTGATCTTTTGTCAGCATTTTTACACCTTATATAATCCTTATGGGCTTGCTCATAGTAAGCTTCACATAAGCTGATTTTATATTCTGCCTCCCAAGTTTCTTGCTAAGCGAGGATATAACTTCATCAATGTTCGCGGCGACCTTGTCCGTAGGCATGTCCTCCGAGCCAACCGCGCAGTGTATTGTCGGCAGGTACTTGCCCTTGCTCCTGAGGTATATTGACTTGCTTACCGTATTCACCATCGCGGATATATCAGTGCCTATCAGTGGCTTTGGCATTTTATTCCTTGGTCCCAGAAACGAGCCCAGGCTTTTAGCCACGGAAGACATAAGGCTCGGCTGCGCGATAAGCTCGTATTCCAACAATTCGTTAAGCGAAGACTTATTGTTTGCCATCTGGGCTATCTCACTGCTCGGGACGACCTTTGCCCCCAAAGCAGATGCCTTTTCGGCTATCGATTTGTCATCTGCGAATACCATTGCCTTGCTTTCCTTGCCTTTGCCATTCGGAAGAACTACCTGCATGTTCAGCCTGTTCTCCTGCTTTGAAAAGTCAACGCCCTTGAAGTTTATGGCAAGTTCTATGGTTTGCTTGAATTTCCTTTTTCCTTTATTTTCTTCTAGGAATGCCCTTAATTTTTCCAATTGCTCTTTTTCCATTTAAGCTCCCTCCTGCAAAGCTGCAGTAACTGCGGGAAAAGCAGTATATTAAGCAAGAGAGTTTATGTGCTCAATGTTTATAAATTTTTTGGTATTTGGGCTTGTTCAGAAGCTTTTTAGTAAGGTACGGCTAGGAAGGATTACCCTTTTCACGGGCCTTCATGGCTGCATATGCGATTATTATGATTGCCAGGACGACAATCACGACGATTATGGCGTATTCTTCATAGTTTGGAGTTGGCTTCGCAACCGTCAGTATCGTTGTCGTTGCAGTAGTAGCAGGAATTGTAGTAGTGATATTCTGGGTTGTAGCTACTGCGACAACTGCAGGTGCAGAAGCGAAGAATGCGATGTTGCATGCGCTTTGGTTGATTGAATAGCTGGTTACTGGCATCCAGGTGCCATTTACAAGCGTCAGTGGCTTTATCTGCGATGGATTTAGAGAGCATGCATATGTCACTGTAGTGTTGATTGCAGGCACCTTCGGCGTTGCGGATATGTTGAAGCCTGAAATTGTATGATAGCCTATAGGCACTGAAGGCATCGTTGATGTTACGTTCTTTATCGTTACATCTTCTGTAATGTTCTTTGTGTAGTTGGAATATATGTTAAGCGCTATGTGCAATTGCGTTATTGTTATCTTTGATCGTTCATGGGGCGCAATATTCAGCGATACTTCATAGCCCTTGTTTGTAATAGATATTGACGGAAGTGTTGTTGTAGTTACGGTTGTAGTGGTCGTTGTAGTGGTAGTAGTGGTTGTTGGAATGATCCTTTTTGAATAATATGCGTCGTAGGAACCGCCAGTGGTTGTGTAATTTGTGCCGCATGGCGTTGAATCAAGAAGGCCGTACGTATTGTTTGAGACATAATAATTGCCGTTTGCAGTGAAAGCGCATGCAAAATTGAACCTGACGTAGTAATGCGCTGGGAACGATATCTCTGCAGGCAGCTGATTCTGGTAATACGTTATGTTCAGCACCTTTGCATTGTCTGAATAGTTTATCAAGTATACATCAAACACGCTCCTGTTTGACGCATACGTCTTATTTACATTGTCTGTTATGTATAAAGTAGAGATTGAGGATGGATGCACAGGCGCAGGAATTATTGTCAATGTTCTGGACACTGATGCAGATGTGTAGTTTCCATTGCCAAGGGTATTGGCAGTTATTATGTAATTGCCTGCTGCTGGGCCAACAGCAAAATCATTGCTGGAGTAGAACGAACTTACCAAAGCATTATTTACAAAGGCATTTGCCTGCAACTGGTTGTTATACGTGGATATTTCGGCTTCGACAGTAGCTGTCGAACCGTTATAGACAAAATTTTGCGGGAAAACGGGAAATGATATTGATGGGGAGGCTTTTGCGATAGTGAAGTCCTTTTTTATGGCGTTGGATGTATAATTCCCGTTTCCCGTAGTATTGAAGACTACTGAATAATTCCCAGCACCTTCATGTGCAGTGAACGTTATTGTATTTGATGCAAATGTTGAATTCGCAACTACATTGCCATTTATGTAAAGGTATCCCTTCAACTGGTTGCCAAAGGAATTTATGGAAGCAGTGATTAGGCATCCTGCAGAGCCGCTGTACGTGTAGTTGCTGCATACATGCAGTTGCAGTGTTGGCGTTGCCTTTGCAATTGTGAATGACGCAGAGGTGGTGTTTGAAGTATAGTTTGCATTACCAGGAGTATTGGCAGTAAGCGCATATGTGCCTGCAGCAGAGAATTTATACGAGTTTGACCCTGTATTGATTATGCTTACTAAGTTCTGTTCCCTATAAATTACGATATAGGCGTAGGCGCCATTTGGAGAGACTGCAACTCCTGAAGGTATTTGATAAAGGCTTGGTATGCTTAAGATAGTCTTGTTGGTAGCAGTGTTTACTACTATCACTGTTTCGTTGGCATCATTC
The DNA here is from genome assembly GCA_023485295.1 of Candidatus Marsarchaeota archaeon. Lineage (NCBI taxonomy): Archaea > Thermoproteati > Thermoproteota > Candidatus Martarchaeota archaeon. The sequence goes on from JAMCZQ010000003.1 coordinate 48,077, forward strand.
GTAATGTAGGCATAAGCGCCACTTGGGGAAAAAGCGACATCAACTGGTAGGTTGAAATTTGACATAGTGTTAACAATGCTGCCTGTAGAAGTATTTACTATATTGACATTATTACCACCATAATTGACTACATAGGCGTAGGCGCCGTTGGGGGAGAAGGCTACACCATGCGGCCCGAAGAAGAAACCATTGAGTGTCGAAACGATTTTACTTGTAGAAGTATTTACTACACTGACTGTACCGCTATTGTAGTTAGTTACGTAGGCGTAGGCGCCGTTGGGGGAGAAGGCTACACCCCATGGCCAGTTGAAACCTGTAATTTTTGAAATAATTCGATTTGTAGATGTGTTAACTATGCTAACGTTGTCTGCAAATAGATTTGTTACGTAGGCGTAGGCGCCGTTGGGGGAGAAGGCAACATCACCTCCGATAAAGCCCTTAATAATTGAAACAACTGTGTGTTTGGAAGTATTAATTACGCTTACAGTCCCGCCTTCATTCGCCACATAGGCGTAGGCGCCGTTGGGGGAGAAGGCAACACCACGCGCTTCGCTAATTGAACTAGAATTCGACACTGTAGAGTTATATACTCCTGTGGTAATATTTGATATAAATATATTATTTGAATATAAGTTTAGAGGAACCTGGTTGAAGTATGTTATCGTGCCGAAATATGCTTTACTGTATGAGCCATTATAGATCGAATTTTTTGGAACAACAATAGATAGAGGTGGGTTCGCTTTTTCTATAGATATCTTAATCGAATTAGAGATTATGCTGTTGTAGACTATTATCGTATTAGTGCTGTTTCTGAAATCATTTTGCATATGGCTACTAGAGATTGTGTATAGATAGTTCCCGGCAGTTGCGGACAATGAATTGGTTGGAATTTGCATTCCGAGAGAATCTTTGTTATTGAAAGCAGTGAACTGGCCCACGCTAGAATTTATATGGAATGCCAGAGTGTTCAGGACATTGCCCGAAGTTGAATTGCTTTTCAAAGAAGCTGAAATAAACGGTGCAAAAGAATTGTATGTGTATGTATTTATGGTTGGAGCTGTGTCTATCGAAATCGATTCATTTAACACATTAAAAGACATTGATAAAGTGTTTGCAGTATAGTTTGCATTGCCCAATGTGTTTGCAGTTAAGTAATACGTGCCAGGCGCAGAGAACCTGTATGAATTAAAGCCGGTGTTGAGTATGGTTAAGTTATTGTCATTCAGCACGTATGCATAAGCACCGCTTGGAGAGAAAGCAACACCTTCCAAGCCTTCGATGTTATGTATTGTTGACACTATAGTGTGTGTGGAAGTATTAACTATGCTGATTGTATTATTGACATTGGCTACTTCAGCGTTTATTACATAAGCATAAGCGCCGTTGGGGGAGAGGGATATGCCAATGGGGCCATTGAAACCATGTATTGAAGCTACAGTTGCATATGTCGAAGTATTAATTACACTTACAGTGTTATTCTCATCCATTGTAACATAGGCGTAGGCGCCGTTTGGAGAGAATGCTACGCCCCACGGGCCGTTAGAAGCATCGATTGAAGTTACAAGGCTACGCGTGGAAGTGTTTATTATGCACACAGCTCCTGGAAGCATAAAACCAGTTACGTATGCATATGCACCGTCTGGCGTAAATGCTACATCGTGAGGGTCGGTAATACATGAATTGCTTATGGTTGTAACAATACTACGCGTGGAAGTGTTTATTATGCTTACAGAATTATCGCCATTGTTTACTACGTAGGCGTAGGCGCCGTTTGGAGAGAATGCTACGCCCCACGGGTTATTAAATTTGATTATATTAGCGACTATGCGCTTTGTTGAAGTATTAAATACACTAACATTATTGCCGATAGTAATGTAGGCATAAGCGCCGTTGGGGGAGAAGGCAACACCTCGTCCCGCAATGCCTGACAGCGTAGAATTTCGTATCCCTGTTAAGGTATTTGATACGAGCGCATTATTGACATAGAAGCTGACAGGTATCTGGTTTAATTGCGTAAACGTGCCGTAAGCAAAAGTCATTTTGTCAAGAGGCACTGATATGTTCAGAGGCGGTGAGGCTTTTGTGATGGAAATTGTATTTGACACTACGTGGCCGATTGCGCCTTGCGCAGAGCCAAGAGGCACCAAATTCACCGAATTGGTGCTTATTGCGTTTATCGCATAGGAATTGCCTGCAATCACGTTGGAGTTTAAGTATGGTATTGTGCCATACGCCTCGAAATTGAATGCTGATGCAGTGTTTGCGGTCAAAGCGTTCGCAACGACTATATTGTTTATTGATATTTCAGTGATATTAAGCGCGTTGGAAGGCGTTGCAGTTATAATATCTGTATTCCCATAGGTTATGACATTTCCTTTTGAGAATGTAAGACCTGCACCGTACGCTCCGATTGGAATTGATAGTAAAACAAGCAGAACAAGCATCGGCATAAACGTTTTTGCACACATATCAAAACCATTTGAAACTATTAATTACAATCTGTTAATCATTAATAAAAAACTTTCTAGAACGCTAAAATTATTGGATATTTACGCTGTTTACGTTATATCTAATTTTGAAAGATATGGGCGTGCCTTTAAAGCCCAATATACTAATAGCATTATATTTTATATTACTGGTTATATATTATCCAATCCGATTGAAGTATGCTTGGGGATGAGAGTTGCATGATTGCGATTTCTAGCATCTTGGGATTTGCTATTACTGGCATAACTATTGCTATTGCTGCATTGGCTTTGCCTAAGAAAACCGGAAATAAGAACATCATTACAGTATTGCTTATTGGAATAGGAGCCATGTCTTTGGCATTGATAATACAATCGATAGCCCAACAGATTCCATACTTATATATTTTGACATCTTTGAAAAGCGTAAGTGCAGCTAACAGCAGATACGTTGCTTTGGAAAAGGCATATCCAATACTTATAGCAGCTTTCTTAGGAATCATGGCAGGTTTCTGGCAGGAGCTTGCGAAATTTTTCTCAGTTAGATATTTCAAGCATTTTGACGCGCCGTGGATAGGCTTCGGATTTGCGGTTGTTGACATTGCAATTTTTCTCTTTGGGCTTCTTCCAGGATTAAGCGCCAGTGCTAAGGATATAACAGCGATAAGCGCAGTAAGCCTTATTGGAATCATATTGCAAAGCCCGTTCTCCATGATGTTTCATACAGGCACTGCTGCATACCTTAAATCTGGAAATGAAAAGAAAAAGGCGCTTAAAAACTTCCTGGTGGCGTTCCTTGCGCATTCGTACGTAGATGGCGTACTTGTTTATGCAGACATAGCCGTCGTGCTCCTTGGCTTCTCGCTTTTCTACAGCGAGCTGCTGGTCTGGATTCCTGCAATGGCAATTGCCGTTGCGTTCCTGCTTTACTTAAGGGCTTATATAAAGGAGATTTAAATGCCGTTTCACTGCAGATTGTCCTTGAAGAAGTCTATAACCATGCGCCATGCGTCCTTGGCTGCTTTCTCATTGTATATCTGCGGCCTTGTGTCGTTGAAGAATGCATGATATGCATGCGGGTATACCTTTATTGTTGTAGGCTTCTTTGACTCTGTAAGTACTTTAACTAGCTCGTGCACTTTTGAGGTTATGCGCATGTCCTCGCCAGCGTATATGCCAAGCACCGCGTTCTTCACGTTTTTTGCCTTCTCTACAGGCTGTGGATTCTCGCCGTAGAATATCACAACTGCATCAACCTTGCCCGTGGAACCCAAGTTTATCGACATGCCCCCGCCAAAGCAGAAGCCTATGCTGCCTATCTTGCCGTTGACTTTAGGATGCTGGTTGAGGAAATCGACTGCGCTGGATAGGTACTGTGTAAAAAGCTCGGTGGGCCTGTTCATGAAAAGAGTCTGATAAACACTTGATATTGCCTTCTGGTCCTCCTGGCTGAGCTTTGCCATCTGCTCTGCCCTGTATGCCTCATCCCTCTGCTTTTCAGGAGGTATCGACATTATGAAGTTCATTGTCTTCATTATGCCTTCCTTTGTTATCGACTGAGAAAGCTTTTTGCTTGTGAAGAGATCCGGTGCAAGTACTACATAGCCCTGTGTAGAAAGCCTTTTCGCTACATCTCTTATATGGTCGTCAAGGCCAAATATCTCGTGTATTAGCACTATGCCAGGATGCTTGGCGTTGTCATCAGGAATAGCCAGAAATGCGCTTATTTCGTCGTTGTCAGCTGTCCTGTATTTCAAATCTTCCGTCTTAAGCTCCATGCAAACACAATACTTATTGCCCGGTTAAATTTAATATGAGTTTCGCGGCAGATTTTGTAGAGCAATAAATTTGCCCGTAGCACAAAATCAATAATAATCTAACATAGGTATAATTATTGCATTTTTAAAGTGGTTAGATGGCAGACGATTTTAAGCTCGAAAAATTGAAAAAGCTGCAAGAGCATGGAATAAACCCTTATCCGTATTCCTTCAAGCAGAAAGCCCATGCGGAAGAGATAAAGAAGGATTACGCAAAATGGGAAGGAAAAAATACCAGCGTAGCTGGCAGAGCCGTTAGCATAAGGCACATGGGGCAGCTCTACTTCATCGACCTGCTTGACCAGAGCGGTAAGATACAGATACTTGCAGCGGCTAACATAACGGAAAAAGAGTCATTTGAGCTGCTTGAGCTTATAGATTCCGGAGACATGCTTGGAGTAGAAGGCATGGTAAGCAAAACAAAAAAGGGAGAGATAAGCATAGAGGCAAAAACAGTATCTATGCTTGGAAAGTCGCTGCGGCAGCTTCCTGAAAAGTTCCACGGTTTGAGTGACACTGAGCTAAGATACAGGAAAAGGTACCTTGACCTTATTGCCAATCCTGAAGTAAGGAATTTCTTCACGGCAAGGGCAAGGATACTGAGCTTTCTGAGAAACTTCCTTGACAGCAGGGGCTATGTAGAATTCGAAACCCCGATACTCCAGCCCACTTACGGAGGCGCAAACGCACAGCCCTTCAAGACAGTGTACAATGCGCTGGACAGCGAGTTCTATCTCAGGATATCTGACGAGCTATACCTTAAGAGGCTCATAATAGGCGGCTTTGAGAAAGTATACGAGGTATCTAAGGATTTCAGGAACGAGGATATAGATTCTACGCATAACCCCGAGTTCACCCAAATAGAATTTTACGAGGCTTACAAAGACTACAACGACTTTATGGAAATGACTGAGGAAATGCTTTCAACGCTTGTAAAGGAGCTGTTCGGCACGCACAAGGTCAAATACCAGGGCAAAGAGCTCAACTTCGAGCCGCCGTTCAAGAGGATCTACTGGGTAGAGGAGATAAAGAAGAAAACGGGCATAAACCTTGCTGATCTCACTGATGAAGAAGCCAAGGAGATAGCCAAGAAGGAGAAGCTTGAGATAGGCATAGTAAACGCATACCACGTTGCGGATGCGCTTTTCGACAAATACATCAAGCCAGAGCTTTTTGACCCTGCTTTCGTTCTTGATTTTCCGGCTTACATGTGCCCGCTAACAAAGGACAAGCGCGGCAACCCAAAGCTTAGCGAGAGGTTTGAGCTTTACTTAGCAGGCAAGGAGGATGCCAACTGCTATTCAGAGCTCACTGACCCGATAGAGCAGAAAAAGAAGTTCGAGGAGCAGGATGCTGAAAGAAGGAAGGGCGATGCAGAAGCGCCGCCAAGCGATGAGGATTTCCTTGAAGCAATAGAATACGGCATGCCACCGACAGCAGGACTTGGCATTGCCATAGACAGGCTGGCAATGATACTCACTGACAACGTATCGATAAAGGAAGTGCTCCCGTTTCCTGCAGTAAGGCCGCTGACGCAGGATAAAAATGGCTAAGAATCCCATGCATAGGTACGTGGCAGAAACCGCCTCCACATTTGAAGAATTCTGCAGGCGCAATAGCCTTTACCTCAGTAATGCCAAAGCCAGGCGCAAATGCATGTTGAAAAGCCGTCAGTTCCCATTAGTTGGGGCATGCCATAATGGGGCGGAATATTCTAGTTGCATTCTGTAAAGACAGAGCTCGATGATTATGCAGTTTATGGAAGGTTATAAAAAGCTTCCATCAAAAATATAGGTGCAATACAATAGGAGCTATTGGCATATTTTCAGCATGAAGAAAAAGCAAAGATTAAATTATTAGTGTGTTAGAATTATAGCTTGAATGCCAGGGTGGCGGAAACCGGTAACGCGTACGCCTGGAGATTTATATACCTGCAAGCGTATGGCTCACTGAGCCTTCTGGGTTCAAATGCTTTATGCTGAATATCCCAGCCCTGGCGTTTGGTGTTAAAATGGCTGAAGAAAAAGGCGCGCAAGGCGCAGAGAAGCAACATGGCAGAAAAGAGACTGCCGCCAAGGCAACCTCCATAATAAGGATTGCCGGGAAAGACGTCAATGGAGAGCTGAGCCTGCGCAGAGCCATAGATGAAGTCAAAGGCATAGGCTCTAGCATGGCAAACGCACTTAGCTTTGCAGCCGACAAGAAGCTTGGCTTGAGCCCAGACACGAAAATAGGGTCGCTGGCAGAAGACAAGATATCGGCACTGGAGGAGCTGATAAAGAATCCGGCCAAGTTTGGCATCCCAACATACATGCTCAACCACAGGAAAAACTTCGAGACCGGCTTGGATGCACATTTTGTCGGGAACGACCTAATATTCGCGAACAGGCAGGACATTGCAAGGGAAGTTACGCTTAGGACATGGCGCGGCATGAGGCACCAATACGGCCAGAAGGTACGCGGGCAGCACACGCGCTCGACAGGAAGGACTGGCGCCACTGTTGGCGTTACAAAGAAGTCTGTTGCAAAGCCTGGTGCACCTGCGGGCAAAGAAGAGAAAAAGAAATGATAGAGTGATTTTTTGGGATCGCCTAAAAGGAACAGGAGAAAATTTGACAAGCCAAAAGACATATGGAACCTTTCTAGGATTAATGCAGACAACGCCCTGATAAAGGAATACGGCTTAAAGAGCATGAGCGAGCTTTGGAAGGTGCAGAGCGAGCTTAGCAGAATCAGGGGCAACGTAAGGCTTCTGCTGTCAGGCATTTCAAACGGCGAAGAGATAGAGAAGAAGCTTAAGGACAGGCTTGAAAGGCTTGGCGTCATAGCTCCTGAAACTCCGCTTGAAAAGCTTCTTGAGCTTAAGGAAAGCTCGCTGCTTGACAGAAGGCTGCAGTCGGTGGTGTTCAAGAAAGGCATGGCCAAAAGCATGAAGCAGGCAAGGCAGCTCATAACGCATGGCTTTATATCGATAAATGGCACGCGGATGAATATCCCTGGCTACCTTGTCAATGTAAGCGACGAGCCCAAGATAGGTTTTTACAAGCCTATAGACCTTGGTTCTGCAAGCGATAAGGCAGCAGCTGAAGCGCAGGCCCAGGATACAGGCAAGGAAGCCGAAGTGGCCGAAGCAGCTACAGAGTAATTTGATTGGTGATTTTTACGGCAAAAAAAGCAGCGCAAGAAAAAACTGCAGAAAAGCAGAAGAAAGAAGTAGTGTCATACGAAGCCAAGGCCATGGAGGAATCAAAGACCAAGGCAAGGCCGGAAAGATGGGCAGTGGCCCACGTCTATTCGTCAAAAAACGACACGATAATAACGCTTACTGATATCAGCGGCTCCGAAACCATAGCTGTTGGGAGCGGCGGCATGATGGTAAACACCGATTCGCAGGAAGGCTCGCCATATGCTGCTATGCAGGCAGCGTACAAAGTGGCTGCTGCTGCAAAGGAAAAGGGCATAACGAACATCAACATAGACATAAGGGCGCCAGGGGGCCACAATTCGAAGACGCCAGGGCCCGGAGCTCAGGCTGTCGTGCGCGTTCTCGCAAGGAGTGGCCTTAGGGTAAACAGGATTAAGGACGTTACGCCAATACCGACAGACACAACAAGGAGGGCAGGAGGCAAGAGAGGAAGGCGTGTGTAATCGCGCTTCCCAAATCACATGGTTTTAAGCATTTGCTATGCATACTTTATATCAATGGCAGGTAAACATGGTGCAGCAATCAGATTCTAAGGTGGTTTTCCCTGGAGACAGGCTGTCGCTAGAGGAAGAGTTCCTCCCGGAAAACAACGTTTATGTTGAAAACGGTGCAGTCTATTCGTCTGTTTTCGGGAAACAGAAGATAGCCGAAGGCAGGATAAGCGTTGAAAGCGCAGTCAGGGACATAAACAAGATGCACAGGGGCATGTACGTCGTAGGCAGCGTTGTAGGCGTGCTAAAAAGCGTGCTTTTCCTTGAGCTTGAAAATTTTGTGGTAAAAAATATGGAATTCATAGCGGGAAAAGATGGCAAGATTGTCCTCTCCTCGCGCCCGCCAAGGGGAAGGATGGAGCATGGCCACGACCAGCACAGGACCGAGCAGAAGCCTGCAGAGCTTGGTGACATCGTATTGAGCAAGATAATAATGGACGATCCGGACATATTTACATTAAGCGTAAGGGATGATGTGTGCGGAGTTGTGTACGCGTTGTGCGAAAACTGCGGCAATCTTATGCATCTCGAGAAGCATGGCAGCGGCTTGTACTGCAGCGAATGCAAAAGGGTCTCGCATAGAAAAGTGAGCAGCCTTTATGGAAACGCTGCAGCTATAGAAAAGCTGATGCTTGAAAACGCAGAGATAAAGCACGATGCAGAGAGATGATCAAATGGCAGATGTAAAGGTTATTAAAAACGAAAGCAAAGAGCTTGTACTGGAATTTGACGATGGCGATACAACAATACCAGACCTGATTGCGGCTGAGCTCTCAGAAATGGGCGATGTTACGTTTACAGGTGTGACAAAGGATCATCCTGAAGTCGGGAAGCCACAGCTGGTAATAAAGACCAACAGGAAAAAGGCTTCTGAAGTGCTTGAAAAAGCGCTTGAAAACATAGACGCGCAGATAGACAAGATAAAGGAAGGCATAAACGCAAAGCAGTGATACTGCAAAGCGATAAATCTTTTTCTTTGCATATTCATATGTATGAAGGAGGGGGTAAGGTTCCTTGCAGTTGCAAGCGGGCCTATCTACGAAAGAAAAAAGAAGGAGACATTACTTGTAGGGGTAATCGGAAGGATGGGCGTAATAGAGGGAATCCTTTCAGACAGAGTCGATATTGATGGAAACAATGCGGCGCAGAAGATAGCCAAGATGGCGCGCAAATCGCGTTTCTGCGACCAGATAAAGGCGGTTGCAATCAATGGGATAGCGATTGCAGGGCTCAATGTTGTTGACGTGAAAACGCTTGAAAGAAGACTGGGCGTGCCGGTAGTCATAATAACTAGAAAAAAACCTGATTTCAAAGCTTTGGAGAAAGCAATCATGAATCCCAAAGATAAAGATGCAGATTCGGCAAGAGGCAAGGTTGAAATTGTAAAGATGCTCAATTTAGAAAGACCGTTCAGAAAAGCAGGGGGATTCTACGTACAGGCCGACAATAGAATTAACTATGGCAAAGGAGTGGCTACCGCATTCGAACTGCTTAGGATAGCGCACATGATTGCAAACGGGGTCAGCACAGGAATCTCAAAAGGAAGGATATGACGGCCATGTTTTAATAAGCTATGATTGTTCATATTGAATTGGGCGTTCTGATGGTTCCGGAGATAATTTTTAAGTACAGCGGGTTATACGCATCCGCGATATTCAACAATGCATTTATGTACTCAAGGGAATTCGTAGAAAATGTGACTAAAAACTCCAATGATGCCATACCCATATATACAGGGTTTTGGAAGCCGCATGGTAACAGGATACTTGGGACTCTCTCTGAGATCACCGACATAGAATGGCGCGAAAAGACGATAGTGGCATACGTATTGGACCAGTGCAGGGGCTATTCCAGCCCCCTGACGATAAGGGCAGGGCTTAACGAGAAGGACTTTTTATATACAATGGTCCATGAGCTCACGCACAGAATATTTGATCAGAAAGAGGGCAGCACAGATAATTACAATAAATGGCTAAATGAAAGATACCCAAATGTAGACAGGCTTGTAAGAAACCACATTATCGTACACGCGGTCGATACGGCCCTATACCTAAAGCTTTTCACCAAAGAGGAGCTTGAAGAGCAGCGAAGACTCGATGAAACAAAGAAATTTGGAGAACCTTATGTCAAGGCTTGGAAAATAGTTGACAAAGAGGGCTACGAGAACATAATAAGCACAGTAAATGGCAGAAACGCAAAAAATTAAACTATTTGTTATGCTGCTGAATGCAGATTACGCATTCGCAGATTGGATAAGCGCTCACCTGGAAAGTTTTTAAAAGATTTCAGATAGTGACAGTTAGACGCGTGCAAGAATCCGCATATCGCAGCAGACGATGCAAACATAATAAGGTATAAATACTTTGTCCTTAAAAACAATAATGCTTGTTGTGGTTATTTTGGACCATTATTTGTTCCGATGCAGTTTTGCATACTTAATATGAAAATTCCTGCTTGGAATTGGATGCAGTCTTGAGGAGTGCAATAAGGTACCGACAATTGCAATAAATGGCCAATCTCCAACATCGATTCCAGTCGATGCTGCTGGAGGACACTGCTATCAGATTTCGACAGCCATGCAAGTCTGTTCAACGACTTCGTTGGACGGCGTACGGCTCAGTAACACGTAGTCAACCTACCGTAAAGAGGAGGATACCCATGGGAAACTGTGGCTAATACTCCATAGGCTAGGACATCTGGAAGGAGTTCTAACTTAAAGGGGCATGAATTGGAGTGCTTTCGCTTTACGATGGGGCTGCGGCGGATCAGGCAGATGGCGGGGTAACGGCCCACCATACCTATAACCCGTAGGGGATGTGGGAGCATAAGCCCCGAGAAGGGCACTGAGACAAGGGCCCTAGCGCTACGGCGTGCAGCAGGCGCGCAAACTCCACAATGCGCGAAAGCGTGATGGGGGGAATCTGAGCGGTTCACTTTGTGAACCTTTTGCCAAGTATAGCAAGCTTGGCGAATAAGTGCTGGGCAAGACCGG
>JAMCZQ010000004.1 GCA_023485295.1 Candidatus Marsarchaeota archaeon
GAAGGTTTGTAGTCTTTGGCGCGAATCCCAGGTATATTGTTATTGCGGAATTTGCAGGTATGCCGTTTTGTAGCTTTAACCACGCAGTAATTGTGCCGGAATCATTGCTCTCTATCCATGCAGGTATTATTGCACCCCCATCATAGAAGAATTCGAAGTTCGCAGCATTTCCGTTATATGTCAAGTAACTGGAATAATCCGATTCAGGTATCTGAACCTCTTGCTGGAATGGTGCAGGTGTTGCTGTGCCCTGCGAATTAGTTATCACCACATTTGCATAATTTGTTATTCCAGAAGGCAGGGCGAATGATGTTGACGTAGTCGCAGTTGCGGAACTTGGAGTCAGCCCTGCTATTGTAACAGTTGCGATTTGCGACACCAGGTTAGAATAACTTGCCTCGTCATACTGCGCCCATATATGCCCACCCGCTCTGCTGCTGGATGAATCTATCGTGAAAGAATACGTGCCTGACATGCCGCTTTTCATGTCACCTGCGTTTACCGATGGATATCCTGCGCAAGAAGAAGGCGCAGGAGCGCCGTTGGGCACGAAGCACAGGACTACGTTGCTCCATGCAGTGCCTGTTGCCTGGCCTATGGTTGCAGTGAAAGTTGTTCCATGCGCAACAGGCCCGCTGCAAAGGAAGCCAGAATTCGGAAGGCATGTAGTGCCTACCAGAGAAGCAGAGCTGAAAACCCCAAGAGAGAACAGCGCTGCAAGCACTATTGCAATAATCAGTATCGCCCATCCGTATGTCATCAGGTATTCCATGGCGCTTTGCGCTTTGCGCTCGGATTCTAGCTGCATGATACCAAGTAAGATTAACAGGAAATAGATTTATACTTAATGCAGGGAGAGAGATTTGAACTCTCGAACCCGCTAAGGGAACGGGCCCTAAACCCGTCGCATTTGACCAGGCTTTGCTATCCCTGCACAAATCGCTATCTATCGCATATCTTTTTTATTAATCTATAAATAAATGAGCTTCGCAGCTTTATAAAAACAAGTGCCTTTGTATGCCGAAAAAGATAAGCGTGCCTGTGGCAACCGCGGTTGCGCTCGGCGCCATAATAGGCGCAGGTATATTCGTGCTTAGCGGAACAGCGATAGCCCTTGCAGGCACCTACGCCCTGGTGGCGTTTATATTCGTAGGCATAGTCGCAATACTTATTGCATTTCAGCTGGGCGAGCTGGGCTCAATAATGCCAAAGGCCAAAGGCGCAGCGTATTCGTTCGTTTATGAAGCTTTCGGGAGCCAGCTTGGCTTTATAACTGGCGTTCTGCTTTACTTCAGCTTTGCAACCGCAATATCAGCAGTTGCCCTGGGCTTCGGCTCGTACGCTTCAAGCTTCCTGGGCTTGGGCAGCGGCTATTCGATTTACCTTGCAATCGCGCTCATATTCGTGCTGTCCATTGTCAATATATACGGCATAAAGAAGGCAGCAAAGATGGATTTCGGCCTTGTTGTAGTGAAGATAGGCATACTCTCCATATTCGTTGCATTTGCAGTGATATTCGCGCTTTCTGGTGCAAGCCACTTCAGCCTTTCATATCTTGCAACACCTGCAAGCAAGGTGGGCCTTGCAGCCATTTTTGCGGCAAGCGTAGCCATATTCTTCGCATACTCAGGATTTCAGTCCATAAGCACATTTACGTTAGATGTGGACGGCGGCCCGAACATGGCAGCACGGGCAATACTGTATTCGGTAGTCATAAGCATGATAGTATACATATTGGTTGTGCTGGCGCTCATGCTGCTCGTGCCTGTAGCAAAGTTTACTGTTGCAGCAGACCCGCTGGCATTTGCGCTAAGCTATATACACGCGCCAGGCTACATATCGACAATAATAGACATAGGGGCAATGATAGCAACAACTTCCGCCACACTTGCAATGATACTCACATCTTCAAGGATATTATACCAAATAGGCAAGGACAGGCTTTTGCCACATCCTGTAACTAGGTTTAACAGGAAAAGGGACGTTGCAGTCAACGGCGTTGTAATATCTGCAGTGATAGGCGTAATAATGCTTTTCTCCGGGAACATATACATAATAGCTGCAATAAGCAATTTCGGCCTTCTATTCTCGTATTTGCTGGCAAGCTTTGCAGTCATACATTTCAGGCGCATAAAAAGGCTCGGAAGCTTCAAAACACCCTTATACCCTTACGTGCCGATAGTCTCAATCGTTGCGGTCATGGCATTCATGATAGGCATGCCAAAAGAGGCCCTTGTGCTTGGCGTAATGATTATAATATCGCTCATTGTTATCTACTACGCAATAATTGAGATAGACAAGAAAAGGCCGGTAAAGGAAAAGCTTTTCAGGTAGGTAATGCATGATAATCGGAATAATAGGCGCCCCTAACAAGGGCAAAAGCACGCTGTTCTCGGCAATGACGATGGTCGACGCCAAGATTGCAAATTATCCATTCACCACAGTGGACCCAAATAAGGGCGTTTGCTATGCAAGTGCGGAGTGCGCTGAAGCCAAAATAGGGAAGAAGTGCAACCCAAGAAATTCGATATGCATGAACGGGCACAGGTTCATACCTATAAACGTGGTAGATGTCGCAGGCCTCGTTCCAGGGGCCCACGAAGGCAAGGGCATGGGCAACCAGTTTCTCAGCGACCTGTCAATGGCTGATGCATTCATAATAGTTGTTGACGCTACCGGCAAAACCGACCAGGAGGGCAACAGCTGCGACTACTCCGACCCTGCCGAAGACGTCAAAATGGTGGTGGACGAGCTTGTTGAATGGATATCGGGAATCATAGAACGGCATATGCCTTCGCTCAGCAAAAGGGATGACGGCATAGCCGCGATGTGCGAACTGCTGACAGGGCTTAAGATAGGAAAGCGCGAAATAGAGGAAACCATCGACAAGCTGGCACTTACATCATCAAGGATAAACTGGAACGATGTGGGAATTGAGCGCTTTTCAAGGTCCATACTGATGGCCTCAAAGCGTTTCATCGTTGCGGCAAACAAATCAGATGCCAAATCAGAGAAGGCTATGGCATCGCTTAGGCAGTATTGCAGCAGCAATTCAATAGCAGTGGTAGAATGCTCTGCAGCAATAGAACTGGCCCTGCGCAAGGCTTCCTCTTCGGGGGCAATACGCTACGAGCCGGGATCAAGGAGCTTCGAGGTAACTGGCACCATCAACGAAGAGCAGGGCAAGGCGCTTGAAAGAATGGCAGCCTTCCTTAAGAATCAAGGCACCAACGTGCAGGAGCTCATAAACACGCTGGTCTTCAGCACAATGCACTTCATAGTGGTGTATCCCGTAGAGGACGAAAACAAATTCACAGACCATTACGGAAACGTGCTTCCTGACGCAGTGCTCCTTGCTGACGGCTCGACTGCGCAGGAGCTTGCTGCCGCCATACATTCGGAAATAGCGAAGAACATGCTCTACGCGATAAACGCAATCACGAAGATGAGAATAGGGAAGGACCACAAGCTTGCAGATGGGGACATAATAAAGATAGTAAGCGCTGCAAGATAGCTATTTCCTGACCCTGTTGAGAACTGCAATGAGCGTGGAAAACACTATTACTATCACTACGGGTATGCCTATCATGTACTCCTCAAAGTCCTGCAGCGGTATGATCGTAGAAGGGCCTGCATAATAGAGTATTATATACGCTATTACTATGACTACTGCATAGACTATTGAAGAATAAACTCCGTTCAGCACTCCGAGCTTTGTCGCGGTCTTAGTGTCTTCCGATCCCTCTCCAACTCTGTGGCCTATCCAAACCGATATAATCAATGGAAGTATTATTGCGCCCGGAAGATAAAGTATGTATTTGCCCATGCTGGTATAGAAGGCAGTATTGATATGCAGAAGCCCCCCGCCGCTGAACAGGCTTGGCACGACAGTTTCAAAGGCTATGCCTATTACTATGATGAATACCCATAAAAACATAGGCCCGACAAGGCTTATGTCGCGTTTTCGCCTTGCAGCCTTTGCTTCAGGTATCTGGCTCATCGGACTCTTTATCCAAGGGCTGCTGCTCTCTATATCTGTTCCGTCATCGTCGCTTTGCACCGCCACCTTATCACACCACTCATCTAATATATCTGTGAACAATTAAATATTAAAATAGTGGCATTATGACAGCAGCGCATGCAAATGCAGAAACCGCAACCTCTATTAATATTTTGCACCAAACTCCTAATGTGATTAAGTGGCTTCATTATTCTCACCTCAGTCGCAGGCAGGCGTACTGAGCTTTTACGATGCCCCGTCTAAAGGCCCAAAGATAAATCCAAAATTCGTGCTTGTGGCTGTGATAATCTTTGCCCTTGCAGTAATACTGATGGACCATTTCATATACGCATGAGCGCATTGCTCACGCAGCCCTGAATATATCCTTCCTGACTTCCGTGACTTCTCCGCTTTCAGCTATGACGTACAGGACCGACCTTACTGCCTCATCCTGCATCTTGCACTCTTTTGCTATGTCGCTTACCTGCATGCTCTTCTTGCTTATTATTGCCATAATCTGTGGTATCGTTGAGTTTATGAAAGAGCGCATGACTATGTAAAACTTCTTGTTGAAAGCCCTTGTGCCCACAACAACACCGCGCCTTATGCTGTCTTCAAGCGCTGCGGATATCGCCGAAGCTTCGGATTCTGTCGGAACCACTACAAAGCCGTTCTTCTGGAGCTTGCTTATGTAAAGCTCTATGGCATTCTGCTGCACTGGCCTGCCTTGGATTGCTGCAGGCTCGAGGCCCGCTGCGGCTTCGCTATACTGCGGCTTGCCCTTGCGCATCAGGTATAAGTCATACACCCTTTTCTGTATGCTGTAGTGCGTTTTCTGGTTTTCATCCTTGAAAGGCGTTATAACCTTTTTCTTTATAAGGTCCTTGAATACGCCCTTTTCCTTTTCATCGAGTATCTTTGCCACCTCAGGAGTAGTGCGCATGTTGTACCTAAGCGTGTCAAGCTTTTTCAGCACAGATATCTCTTGCTGGCTAAGCTCCGGGCTTGCAGGCTGGGCATTTGCGGCAGGAGCTTCCCTAGCCTTCTGCGCAGCGCCTTCGCTCCCTGTAATAAGCTTTGCTATGTCGCTCCTCTTCGCTATTATGTAATAGCGGTCCTTGTAAGCTATAAAATCAAGGTCGTCCCCTGGCCCAATCTCAAGCGACTTGACTATGTCGCGCGGTATGCTTATCGCAAGGCCATCCTTCGTCTTATAAACTTTAGCTATTCAAAACACCAGGTTTTTATTATTTTAATAATGAATTAATACGATGCAAAGTCTAAAAGAGTTTACCATATACACGAAAAAGTACTTCAGCATAGAGGATTCTTACGCCATACGGGCCAACGGCCAGGCAATGGGCATGGACGAAAAGATGATGGTTGAGAATGCTGGCTCAAAGATTGCTGACTACATAAGGCGCAGGCAAAAGGGAAAGCGCGTACTCTTTGCATGCGGCGTCGGCGGAAAGGGTGCCATAAGCATGTCCATAGCAAGGCACCTTATGAATTTCGCTGAAGTAAGCGTTGCGCTAATAGGCGATGCCTCAAGCATGCACAATGAAAGCGCCAAGTTCAATTTCAAGACCCTTGATGGAATATTGGACATAAAGGAAATAAGCCAGGACAACATTTCCGATCTTAGGAAGATGCTTTCCAATTCGGATGCTGTTGTAGACGGCATCCTCGGCGTAGGGATGCGCGGAAGGCTTTCCGGCCTTGTATCACAGGCTATCAAAGCCATTAACGAGTCAGGCAAATACGTCATGTCCATAGACGTTCCATCCGGCATAAACGCCGATACTGGCATGAAAAACATCCAGGCCGTAGAGCCAGATTTGCTCTTTGTGGTAAACAAGATGAAGGCTTACCTAAAAAGCGCGGGCCAGAGCTATGAGATCAGCGTGGTTGACATAGGGCTTCCCATAACGGCTGAGCTTTTTACTGGCCCTGGCGACGTGATGATAGCCACCAAGCCACGCGAGCTTTTTGCAAGCAAATACGACCACGGCAACGTCCTTGTCGTAGGGGGCAGCACGGATTACAAGGGCGCGCCGCTGCTGTCAGGCATGGCTTCCGAGCATGCGCTTGCCGCCCTTCGCACAGGCTCAGGATACGTGACCGTGTATGCGCCTGCAAATTCCTCAGAGCTTGTTCGAAGCATGAAGCCCGAGCTGATAGTGAAGCAGCTTTCGCCAAAGCAGCTTTCAGATGACGACGTAAAGGCAATCATTTCAACCAGGCATGAGGCAATGGTCCTGGGGCCAGGAATGCAAAATACCTACATGAGCGCAAAGCAGCTCAAATACATAATAAATGCAGAATACGACAAAGGCGTCCCGATGATAATAGATGCCGCAGGAATACGCATGCTCTCGCAGAACAAAAGCCTAATAAAAAAAGGTATGGTGATAACGCCGCATGACGGCGAGTTCAAGTACCTTTCAGGCATCGACACCTCAAAGAGGCCGCTGGAGATGCGCATACACGCAGCAATGGATTTTGCAAGCAATTACAAGTGCGTGCTTGTGCTCAAGGGCCATGAAACCATAATAACCAACGGCTCGCTGCTTAAAATAAACAGGCCAGCCAGCCCCGCGCTCGCCACAATGGGCAGCGGCGACGTACTTGCTGGCATGATAGCCGCATATGCGGCGCAGTGCAAGGAAAACCTTATCGAAGCTGCGACAGCCGCAGTATATGTCCATTCGAAAATAGGCGATGAGCTTTTCGCCGAGAAGGGCCTGCACATAACGGCTTCCGACATAATCGAGTCCATACCCAAAGCACTTAAGGGTTTTGACAGAATAAGCTACTAGCTTTTGCACAAGTGAAGCACAATGGAAGAGCAACCATACAAAAAGCTGCACAAGTCGATATACGGTGCATTGCTGAATGCCATTATGGCAAGCGGCTATGACGTGGATGAATCCACATTGCGCGATTCGATAGAACCCTCGAGGAACTTTGGGGACGTATCAACAAGCATAGCCCAGCGGATCGCAAGCGCCAAGGGCGCAAGCGCCAAGGAAGTTGCGGAGCGCATAATTGCAGCCCTAAAGAAGCCTGATGCGGTAGAAAGTGCAGACGCGGCGAACGGCTTCATAAACTTCAGCCTTGACCGGAGCAAATACTGCTCCAGCTCAATAGCGCAGCTTCTCAGCTCAGGCAGCATCTTCGCTTCCGAAGCAGGTGCTTCGAAAAAGGCAATAATAGAATATCCTAGCATAAACCCGGCGCACCCGATGCACATGGGCCAGGTCAGGAACGTGCTTCTCGGCGAAGCCATTGCCAACCTGATGGGCCGTGCAGGCTATGCCGTGGAGCGCGAGGATTACATAGACGACCTGGGTCTGCAGGTCGCACAAGTCGTATGGGGCCTTACGCACATGGAAAAGCTTGGCATGAAATTCGACCCTTCAAAGAAATTTGACCACATGATAGGGGAAATCTACGTCGCAGTAAACCGCATGCTCAAGGACGACGCAAGCATAAGCGAGGAAGTAAACAACCTGCTTCTTGCAATAGAGCAGCGCGGCACATACGAGTCCAAAATGGCCAGGGAAATGGCTGAGAATTTTGTGCTTGCAGAATACTCTACAATAATATCAATGGGCATATACCACGACGTGCTTGTATGGGAGAGCGACATAGTCCACGAGAAGCTGCTGGAATCTGCACTGAAGATACTTGAGGAAAAAGGAATAACGAGCAAGCCTGCGGATGGCAAGTATGCAAACTGCATAGTAATAGACCATTCAAAGATAGCAGGCATCCCTGATGAGTTCAAGGGCATGAAGGAGGGCACAAAGGTGCTTGTCAGGAGCAATGGAGCGCCGAACTACCTGGCAAAGGACATCGCATTCCACATGTGGAAGCTGGGCTTGATACCCGATACATTCAAGTACCACAAGTTCATGGACCAGGGCGCAATTAAGAAGCCGCTATATTCAACCGGCGAATCAGGAGTGCCAATGGAATTCGGCCGCGCTTCAAGGGCGGTCAATACCATCGACGCAAGGCAGAGCTACGAGCAGGCGATGGTAAAGCTCGCCATAAGGCTTGTCGGGGGCGCGTCGTACGAGGAAAGCATAAAGCACGTGGCTTATGGCGTGGTGGAGCTTGAGGACGCAGCGCTGTCTGGAAGGAAGGGCACATGGGTTGGCTACACGTGCGACGACCTTCTCAGGGAGGCGAAGGAAAAGGCCATGAAGCTCATAACCGAGCGATTCAAGCTCGGCGATGAAGAAAAGGAGGGCATAGCCTCAGACATAGGGATGTCCGCGATAAAATACGAGTTCCTTAAGCTGTCAAACGACAAGACGCTCACTTTCTCGTGGCAGCGCGCACTCAACTTCGAGGGCAATTCCGGGCCGTACTGCGAATACATGTATGCAAGGTCTGCAAGGCTCCTGGAGGATGCAGCTGCAAAGGGCTTTTCAACAGGCGCCATGCCTGAAGGCTATTCCGTAAGCGATGCAGAATTCATGCTTGTAAAGCACATCACGTACGCGCAGGAAATGCTCGAAAAGGCAGCAAGGGAATACAAGCCCAATATAATAGTGGAATATGTATCAAAGCTTGCGACCCTTTTCAGCAAGTTTTACGAGGAGGTGCCTGTGCTAAAGGCGCCTGATGAGGCAAGGGGCTTCAGGCTTTCCATAGTCAAGGCCTTCAACATGCTGATGAAGGAAGCGCTGCTCGCCCTTGGCATAAATCCCGTAGCAAGGATGTAAAACTATAAATTAATGCACTACACAAATCCATAAATATAGGGCCCGTAGCTCAGCTTGGATAGAGCGGCACCCTCCTAAGGTGAAGGTCGCGGGTTCAAAATGGTTTTGTTTAGGCAAAGCTGTGAAATTCCCGCCGGGCCCGAATAAGGTGATCTTATGGCATATGCAGAAGCAAAGGGACAAAAGAAAAAAGACGCAAAGGCAGTATTCCTTATCAAGCCCGCATCAAAGATGGGCGGTCTTGACTATCTGCACGTGGCGCTCATAGCTTTGGTCATAGTATTGGCGGCACTGGCATTTTCGCTTGCGAATTTCAAGACTACCATAGTGTGCCAGTACGGAATGTCGTCAAGCGGCGCATGCATAACTCCGAAATACAATGAATCGCAGGCGCTAGCCGCAGCATCAAAGGTCCTCGCAGGCTACCAGTATGTCAACACCTCGCTCTCAATCCTTGCGTATTACTCGCTGGTAAACCAGTCAAAGGCTTCATACATGCCTGCGACCAATTCATGGCTTGTAGTAGTGCCTTATAAGGATCCATTTTCCAATTCCATACTCAACGTGTCGCTGCAGTTCTACGGCTCAAACCTCACGCTTGAAACACCATACATACAGATGCTGCGCTCTCGAATAGTAACGAACAACAGCGTAGTCGCGCCTGGAGTGCTGCAGCTATCCGGAAAGACCTCCTGCGCCAGCACGCCGCCGATACCTGTTTACATGATAACCGACCCGTATGCGCCTGGCGCCATCGGCGCCATAGAGGAAGGCATAAACATGAGCAAGGAGTATGCAGGCAAGCTTAACATGAGCTACAAGTTCGTATTCTCAAGCTATTCCATAAGCAAGTACAGGGCATACGGAATACAGCAGACACAGCTTTTGGGCGCATATCTTGCATGCGCATCCGCACAGCCGAAGTTCGCGCAATTCGTAAGCACGCTTGGCAGCGTCTACGACGGGAACCCGCTGAGCAATGTCACTCTGTATTCCATGGCAAACGCCACAGGCTTCAACATGAGCGCATTCGGCCAGTGCATGGCAAGCGCGCCGACAACGCTTTCATACCAGGCCGAGCTGGCAAGCTTCTACAACGTAACATCAACCCCCATATTCATAGCAAACTGCAAATACGAAGCCATTCCAGAAACAGCACGCAACGCGATAAACTATTCGCTGGCCAGACTGGGCTGAGGAAATTGCTTGGCGCACATAATAGTTGGTGTTGACACAGGAAAGACCGTTGCGATAGCATGCCTAAGCCTTGAGGGCAAGATGCTGCTAACAGCCCACATGAAGAACGGCGGCATACAATGGCTCATAAACGAGATAAGGGAGACAGGCACCCCAAGCGTCATAGCAAGCGACAAAAAGGACAGGGGCGACACTATAAGGAGGGTCAATTCCGCATTCAATGCGATACTGTTCATGCCAAAATCCGACATATCAATGGCTGAGAAAAAGAGCGCTGCGAGAACTGCAACAATAAAGGACCAGCACGAGCGCGACGCGTATGTGGCGGCAGTAAAGGCTTATAATTATTACGCTAATAAGCTTAAACAGGCTGAGCGCATTGCTTCGAGCAAAAAAAGTGGCAACGTAGACGCGATACTTGACAAAGTAATAAAAAAGCACTCGATAAGCGAGGCGCTAAGCAACAAAAAGGCGAACAGGCAGGTCTCAAAAAGCGTATGGGGCTAAAAAGAACTAGGTGATAGTCTGGCGATCCTAAAGCAGAGAAACGCGAATGTTTCAATACCACGTGTTATACTCAACGAGTACAAGACCAGGCGCATACTCAACCTTTCCAACGCAGTGCCGATAAAGTCAATGCTCATGGCCATGCAGTACGCGACTAAATACGCCGGGCTGGTGTTCTCCAAAAATACAAGCAACCAGCGGCGCCTTTCGCGCATGCACACGTACAGCGCGCGGCTTTCAGCCCTTCTCGGAAAGCTGAACGCCAACGAGCCGGTTGATCCTGATGACCTGCACAGGGAGTTGAAGCTTGCAACAATCGCTTACACTAACCTGTTCTACGGTGCAAGCAGCAGGGACATAAGCTACTTCCTGTCGAGCTGCCTTAGCGAGAGCGTTGTGATAAGGGTGCCGCCTGAGCGCAACATAATAACAATGCCTGCGATATTTGCCGCAAACGGGATTAAGATAGGAAGGGCAACGCAGCTTCTACTAAAATCGCTGCACAGGAAATCGTTCATGGTGTTCAAGGATGCGTGCAAGGCTGCAACCATGGTTGAGCTTTTCCGTGCCTCATCCGCAATGGGCCCATCCAAGAGCGAGGCAGTCTCAAGGCTGGACTCCTATGCAAGCGAAATAGACGAAGTGCTTCGAAACATGGACTACTGGTCCAAGGATGCCGCTGCAAACTACAGCAAGAAGGTGGACCTTATAACAAAGCTTGCAGCGATGGAGAGCCATACTGGCATAAGTGCGACTGACATAATAGAAGGCAGCCTTGCGCCGTACAGCGATGCAAAGCATACAATTATAAGAAAATAGCGCGTAAATCTAAACTGTGCTCCCGTCGTCTAGTCCGGTCAAGGACGCAGGCCTCTCAAGTCTGAAACTCGGGTTCAAATCCCGGCGGGAGCATCTGAATATAGGGGTTATATATAAATCAAAGATTTTGAACATCTTTCGAACGTAAGATTTATGTATTTTACCTCCCTAACTTATTGGGGGTAAAATGGTTCAGAAAAAAATAACCAGTGCAGAATTGCGTTCGCTTGGCATAGCAGGAGTAATAGTTGCTGTTGTTCTTATCGCTGGAGGGTCTGGCAGTGGAACTTTTCAAACACATATCATCATATACCTCCTTTCAGCAATATTTGGGATACTGGGAATTGGCAGTATAGTAAAACCGGATAGCTTTGGGCCAATATTGGCTGCGCTAGTTAACGGGCTTCAAGGCTCTGGAAGCACCTTCTCTTCAAAAAGCAGAGCTAGTAGTTCCAGTAGTACCAAGAGCACATACATTTATCAAGATAATCGGGGTGCTAAAGGGCCAATCATAACGAGAGTTGGATCAGAAGGCGATGACAATATCAACACGGCAGACAACAAGTAAAAAGGATAATAAGGCAATCGGAGAAATGTAGATAGCCTTTGGGGGTTGCTTTAATTGCTGGGACGTTAGTTGGAGCTGCCACTACCGTAACACTAAATATTCTGCACATAGTTACTTTGGCCATATGCTTTGTAATAGGTGCTTTCTTCATCCACTCTAGTGTAAGAAAGAGGTATAGTTAAATGCATATAGGATCAGGAACTCAGTTGTAGATAATCTTTAATCAACTTTCTAGATAACTTAATCACATCTATCGTTTTACTGCTAATGTCAGCAAATTTTTTGTGCTCCATAATTTCCATATTTTGTTCTGAGTCTATATCTACAGACCCATGTCCTATATAGTTACGGAGATTCTGATAGGTATCTAAATCACTACCCTTGAAAGGTATATTTTTATTATTGAGAATTTTTTCTATGTATCTTCTTTTAAGACCAGATTCAGTGCGGCTACCACTGATATTTTTACCATATATCCATAAGTTTTGTATGTCTGCATACGCAGTTCCTTTTGCTAATTCATCGTTCCTGAACTCTCGTTTTGCCATAGTCTCTATAGATCTCCAAGCAGAGAAGAAAGACAGTTCTGGTATAAACCATGCACGGATAGCTTCTCCAGAGAAGATTATTGCTTTATCTAATAGTATATCAATATTCCCAAGTGCAAGTGTTTTGTTGGCTATGTCAGGCGCATTATGAATATTGCTTATTATTTCATTAGGTAGTACATCATCAAAAACAGGCAAGTCTGAGGTAAAGAATGGATCTAATATATCTTTATGCATATATGAACTTCTATCAAACATAATCAGAGATATTGAAAATTCGGCGCCAGCTGCAAAAAGTAAATGCCCCTGAACACGCCGGCGCATAGGTACGAATCCCTTATACCATCTTTCTGTTGAATCCTGATACAAATCCGATTTTAATTTAATTACTTTTTGAGAATCTTGTGCTGTAATCTGCGGTAGTTGATTTGTGCTTTGGTTTGGAATAGCGATATGCACAAACTGATTCGGAGTTAAATGTGCGAGCATGAAGTACTCAGAATCTTGTAACGCATTTCTGTTGACATATTCAGTTTGATTATACAGATCTATGAAATTTGTTTCATCAGCATCGATGGGGTTATTGAAAGTCTGGGTTTTATCTGCCCTTTCGAATCTGAGTATATATAGGAAAATTCCTAATGCCCATGCCCCTGTAATCCCTCCAAGAACTTCACGCAATGTTTCAATATTGACCTTAACTATAGAAAAATCGAAACTGATAAGTAATAAAATTAAGAGTATCGGTGCTGTTCGAATTAAGATGAGTATTGATCCAATTGCTATATATTTTATCCTATTCTTCCATCCAGAAGACCTCCTAAAACTCTGAAGAGCCTGTATTTTTTTAAATGAAAACACATACGCTATAAACCATTCATAAACAAAGATCGTATATGCGACAATGACTCCTACGATTGTTTCTGAGACAGCTATGGCCGGTTCCACTTTGAAATAAGCTAATCCTAAAAGCAAAAAAATCAAGAATAGTACAATTCCAGAACATAAACCGAGATAAATTAGGTGTTTATTTTTTAATATGCTGAATAAAGCCAAGTAATCACTCATATTTTTCTGAAAACTTTACCGTAGATTTTAATCTTCTTTCCCTCTTTTATGTGCTTCTTCATATACCACAGAGTTGACTTATTCACGCTTAACCTCTTGCGGTCTTGTGGAGTTAGGCTTAGCACCTTACTGCGGACACCTGTGCTGTCTTCACGCTTTATCTTGAACTCTGGTACTTTGAATTGTGGCTTGTCCGACTTGCCCATTATGTAGTTTGCAAGCAACCTGACGTTTTCGTACAGAATATTCTGGTAGCTGTAGTATTTACCATTGTATAACGCCCTTGCATTGAAGTTCAGCTTTATCTTCTCGATTAGTGCTTTAGCTGTGCTTTCCCTTAGCCTTATGTTGTAGTTCTCTGTTACGATAAAGTCCGCCTTCTTGAGCCTCTTTTCCTCTAGTAACTGTATTACAGATAGGTCTACCAGCCACCTATAAAGCTCTTGAACGTCGTAAACAAGCGAGGCTCTGCTGTTCGATAGCTCGTGCAAGAAGCTAATCGATGAATCAAGCCCTATGGAATTGAGGTCTTTCCTAACCTCTGATTCCAGTACAGCATAGCCATAGTTCAGCAAGGCGTTTATCTCATCTGAGGCGTTGCGGTTATGCGAGTTTAAGGTGTTGTTCCTGCTAACGAACTTGAACTCTGGGCACATTTTATTGAACACGTTTATGATCTGAGACCAGTAAATGTCTGCGATTCTACCCTCATACATCATAAGGTTGCGGTAATCGTAAGTTGTCTTCAACTTGAATATGGATTCTTTATTTGATTCTGAACTTATCGTATTTGCATCAATCTCGCTGTAGTATTTTGATAGCTCGCTCAGCAGATTTATGGACTGCTTGACCTTCTCCTTGATTATTGGGTATGCAATCCCATACCGCCTCTTCTCATCTTTATATATCTCATACTGCCTTAGCCTCAGTTTGCTTGATACCGTTTCTTTAGGCAACGTAACGCTTAGCAGATTGCCGTTCCAGTTGAGCATTGTGATAGAGATGTTGTGCTTTACCAGCCATCGCATAGCCTCGAAGCTTATACTGCCTGTATGCCCATCTACTATTACAGAGTCATGCTTTATCTGATGCGGATAGTATTCGTGCCTCTGGTTGTCCAGCTTGTTCTGAATGATTAGACGACGCTTATCTACGCTTATGTTAGTGCCGAATCCTGAGATTAGTAATGGGTTCATTTTGCATCACCATTTACCTAAGCGCACTAGGTTGCCATGAAGATTTTAGATAAGGTTTCTGTTTTGTATATTCTAACTGATCCAGATTTCTTATTGCTGAAGACCTAACCCAAGATATTAATCCAGCACTATGTTCTTTATTTTCATTCCTAAATCTTTTTTCCAGATTAAAAAGTTTTGTTCTATTCTCTTCTACTAATTTAGCTACAGACGGGTTGCAATACGTTTCCGTCAGGTAATTGAAAATGTCATTACTATAGTTTTCATTCAATGTGGTTGCGTCTTTAATTAGTTGGGTTACAACGATACTATCAGAATAATGCCCCAAAAGTTCTATCACCAATGATCGTATGCTATGTTGTTTATATGAGTCAAGGGAGTACACCTTTAAAAGCGAGTGCAAAATGCCCTTTGTCTGTATTATATCAGTAGGTTCAACACCTTTATTTATTTCGCCAAAAAGAAGCATGAAGATTGAATATCTTAGCTTGTCGTCTTTAATCTGTAACTTTTCTACAAATTTATCTAACTGAGTTCCATCTAAAATATATCTTTGTCTATACGCATCTAATTCGGTTAATACAAGCTGGATGTCTTCGCTTTTATCTGAATCAAGCAATTTTAGCACATTATTGATATGTTCTTTGATTTTAGTTGTTTCTTTGAAAAGTAAATATACTGCTTTTTTATCTGTTTCTTTTATTCCAAACTTCTGGATGTCGCCGTAGTAAATTCGGATGAGGATTTTGTCATCACATAAATCATTAATCTTTCGTTCTAACGTAACTTTACTATAGCCAACGATGTTTTGGTGCGCCACACTAAGTTTGGCGATTAAATCCCTTTTACGTATATATGGCATAGTTCCGAAGGCGTTCTTTATCTCTGCCAGAAGGTCTATATCGTTTTTTAATTTTTTCATATCAAAATACCTATTTTTCATATTCGTTCTATATATCAAATTGTATATCATTGTTAATATTAATCTATTTAAACCTTTCTATTAGACCATGCGCTGGAAAAAAGCGCAATATATGAAGTGGTTTCGATGAGATTCAGCAAAAGATACAGAAACTTTGAAGATTGGTTATTCACCCACGATAGGCATACTAGCTACATAAAACGTGTAGTCAGGTTACATTCGCTCTATCCTAAAGCGACTTTGGATCAGCTAAGGGGGCATGTTAAAATAGCTACAAAGAAGCTCAGTAAAAGCAAGCCAAAGCTCATATCCACAAGACCCTGGAACACGCTCAGCCCTAAAGAACAATTAGCAAGGGAGCGAGCTTTAGAGGTTCTGAGTCAAGCCAGGAGATCTAGATTATCACTATCAAAACTCGGCAAAGAACACGGAATATCGGTTAAATCAGTCCTAAAGGCTACTCGTGGCTTCAAGAAGGTAAAGGGTCGCTGGAAAGCAAAGAAGATAGACCATATCTCACGCATAATGGCAATAAACGAGAACGGCAAGGAGCTGTTCATAGAGGTAACTGATTCTCGCTATGCAACACTTATCGGCAAGTACCATAGCTCAGTAAAGGAATACCTCAACACTGGCAATACTGATGTTCTAGTCGATTTTGAAGATAAGAGAGTAAAGGATAGTTCAGGCAAGTGGCATACCCTTGAAACAAATCCCTCAGTTATACGTGAAATCAACGCAAGGCGAGAAGAGCCAGAGTTTTACGATATTTACCAGGTGAACGTATGATACAATGTCCATATTGCAAGCGCAGTTTTGGTAGTGAAGGGTCGTACAGGGTGCATAAGCACCGATTCCATAAAGGTATGGAATATAAGCAACCAGTATTTACGCATGAAGTGGTTCAGCAACCAACACCAGAGCCAGTTGAAGCTGAAAAAGGCATTGAAGAGTCAGACGTTATAACTGAGGATATCTACACGCCACTAAAGATGCGGTATGATGGTGCAATACCAGAACCACAGCCAGAGCAACCTAAACCACAAGAGCCAGAACACCATGATCATAGCATTGTAGAGCGAGGCAAAGATAGCGATGGTGACGGACTTGCCATTCTCGGTGGCATAGGGGCTATAGCAGTTGTTATCATTCTGGCATTACTGGGCAAGAAACAGTGATAACATGCATAAAAACGATAGAGATAGTGTTAAAATGACTGTAAAAATGGATGTAAAGATAAATGATAAAATAACGGATAATAATGATAAAAGGAGCATAAAAGAAGGTAAAAATACGGATAAAAAGCAGAAATTGTTATCAGATATTATCAGCTATTTCTTTGATTCAGCAGAAAAGAACAATCTGGATAACAAAAAGGTCAATAAGGTTGTAAAAGATGTTCAATACCTAGTCAAAAAAGACCCTAAACAGAGGGATACCAAGTGTTTTATATGCGAGAAAGATTAGAACTGCACCATATAGCAGGCAGAAACAACTCTGAGATGACTGTTTCTCTATGCGTACCATGCCACAATGAGATAACAAAGCATCAGAATACGTGGGATGTACGCTGGACTAATCAAAACAACACAGAAACACTACAAAACGGATTCATAATGCAAGGTATTAGGGAATTGCTTTTGCTGAAATACGTCAAAACAGGGGATTACACTTACTATTGCTTAGCAGATTCCCTATGTTATGGCGTAGGCAAAGCACTGGCGAGCAGATGAACGAAGGAATTAGCATAGCATTGCGATGTTATATAGACAACGAACTCAATCCACAGAACGATAACTTTACCTATTATAACGATAATTTAGTGTTTGTTTTTGACACAGAAACAACGATAGACCAGTATCAGAACCTAAAATTTGGGTCTTACAGCATATGGCAGAACGATAAACTGGATGAGTTTGGGCTGTTTTATGATAACAGTTTGGATAACAATGAAGTAAAAACGTTATCGGACTATTCCAATAAAAAGCACATAAAACTGATGACGAAAAGCCAATTTCTTGATTTGTTTATAAACATAGTCTATAAAAGAAGGGCAATTTGTGTTGGTTTTAATTTACCTTTTGACATATCGCGAATAGCGATAGATTATAGCGTATCCAGGAAAGATAGCAACGCCTTCTCTTTCAAGCTATTCGATAACGTCTATATACCTAGAATCATCATAAAGCACATCGATTCTAAACGTTCATTGATAAACTTCTCTACGCCTTACTCTAAAAACTATAAAAAAGTTAACAGATACAGAGGCATATTCGTTGATCTGAGAACGTTATCTTTTGCGTTAACCAACAATAATCACTCTCTTGAAAGTGCATGTAAACTGTTTAACGTTGAGCATAAAAAACTGAAGACTGAAGATCATGGCAAGATAACGCCAGAGTACATACAATACAACATAAACGATGTTTTTGCGTCTTATGACCTGTTTCTTGCATTGAAAAGCGAGTTTTCAAAGTATAAACTGTCAACACCACTGAGCAAACTGTTATCGCCAGCGTCTATAGGCAAGGAATACTTCAAGGAGATGGGCATCAAGCCGTTCCTAGAACTGAACCCCATGTTCCCTAAGCACTTGCTCGGATGGATAATGACCACCTATTACGGTGGTAGAACAGAAGTGCATATACGCAAGTCACCTGTAAAGGTATCATATATCGACTTTACATCCATGTATCCGTCGCAATTCGTATTACTCGGATTATGGGATTACGTTATCGCAGATAACATCGAAGTCATAGAAGATAACAAATTCGATAACTTGCTGGATAGCATACAGCTAAACGACCTTACAAACAAGGATTTATGGAAAACGCTCAATGGTATCGCTCTCGTGGACGTGGATAACGACATCTTGCCACTCAGAGCTAAATACAAAGGCAATGCGGCATACAATATAGGACTGAACTTTGCAAAAGGCAAGGCACTTTGGTACACTTATCCTGACATCATAGCGTCAAAACTGCTTACTGGCAAAGTACCTAAGATAATCAAGGCGTTTCGATTTGTTGCCAAAGGCAAACAGGGCAACCTACATTCAATAAACCTGTTTGGGAAGACAATAGATCCGTATAAAGACGATTTTATTCGCTATCTAATCGAGCATAGACTAGAGGTAAAGCAAAAATTGAAGCAAGACTCTGATAACAAAGATCTCAAGAAAGAGGACTTTATCGCCAAAATAATCGCAAATGCCACCTCTTATGGCATTTTCGTTGAAGTAAACACGCAAAACGAGAGGGTAAATGCAGAAATCTATGGAATAAATAAGTTTACGTGCGAGATAGACAAGAAAGAGCAGTTTGGCAGAGCGTTCAACCCTATTATTGCAACTATGTTAACATCAGGATCAAGGTTAATACTTGCCATGGTGGAAACAGTTGCACGTGAAAACCAAGGCTACTTTGCATATTGCGATACCGATTCACTCTTTGTTAACCCAGAATTAGTGGATAAGATTCAAGCATTCTTCAGGTCTCTGAATCCTTACACTACACCAGTTGAGATGTTCAAGGTAGAAAACGATGAGAATGGCAAGCCTCTAGACGATGTTTGGTTTTATGGCATTTCTGCAAAGCGGTATTGTATGTACAGCATGGAGAGCGGTAAAATCAACATCTTAAAGCATTCATCCCATGGCCTGGGTGGTTTGATAGGTATAAATGAAGATGGGGTAAAAGCTATTTGGAAAGATATACTAGGTCATCATTATAATACACTATCGAAAGCGGAGACAGAGAGCAAATATTCAAACAAATATGTGATTGGTAAACTTGCTTTGACTTCGCCGTTTGTCTTACGGCGTTTTAGACGCACAAACAAGAATAAAAAACTAAAGCCATTCAATTTTGTTATAGTTGGCATTGGGCATAGGTTGGATCCTTCAACCAGGGAACCAATAATACCCATGTTGGCTTACACCAAAAACACAGATATCGTGCCGTTTAGCTCATTTACTGATTACAAAACTGGCAAAGCGTATGTTGACAATACACAGTTTTATTGGAAACCGTTTTCAGAATTCCTCTTAGACTACATGAATCATAACGATGGCAAGTATGATGGGAATATAGGAGAGTTGAAAAGGAAACAAATTGATATCGGAGAGATAGAACACATCGGCAAAGAGTCAAACAACCTTGAAGAAAGCGAAGTTCTCGGCGTTTCTGACGATAATTATACCATATATGGTGCTAGAATTGATGAGAAACTGTGTAAGATAATCCCTAACCTAACTAATATAGATGCAAAACAAATTGGAATATCCAGAACAGAACTGTATTATCTTAATAAGATGGTTAAAGAAGGAAAGAAGATAAGAATGAAAAGGAAGACGTTGAGAAAACTATTAAATAACCTCTACTATTAGTTTAACTATGCCGGCTCGAAAACTAAAATCCTGGAGCTTAAAGGAGATAGCCCAGATAATAGTGATTCCGATCGTAATTGGAATAATCTCAAGCGCTATATATGCATACGTAGTAACTTCTACTGCTCCAGAGCCACTGATTTATATAAGAATCATACAGACCTCTTTTAACTTTCCAATTAATCAACCACATTATATAGCTATTCAATTTAGTAATTATGGCAAAGCTAATTGTGCATATATACACTTTAAGATAAACACGAGAGATGGTATCTTTATACTAACGCCGTCATCAAATATTACTATATATCCGCAGTCAATAATTAAAAGCGGAATTACATATGATAACAAAACAAATTCCGAATGGTTTACAGCTACTATGTCCAATATAGAACCATACGAGTATGGATATATCTCCTTCATAGTAAGTAATACAATCAAATATCCTGACAATCTCTATGTAAACATATCGGATCTTGAAGGATGCGCTTCTCAATACAGGATATTTACTTATGCTCAACTAGAAAATAACTCATCTCTTGTGAATGCGAAGAATTTAACTATAACTTGATAGAAAGATGTAGATTCCGTACATATAGATATAATGAAATTGGTATGTACTAAACTATAGATAAATATTATATTATAAAACAGTCATTTAGGGTGGCCCTCAAAGTTCTATCTTTTTTCTAAGAAGATGGCTAAACCCATCCCTGCAAAAACGACAACTATAGAAATGATTGAAGATAGGATTACATCAAAACTTACTACAGCAGGGGTTAAACTGGAAAGATCAGGCCAGAAAAGATAAAGGCCCACTAATGCTCCCATTCCAAATATTAATGTTTTATATTTCATTTTTAGACCGTTTTCGAAATCCTGAATAATCCAAATAATAGCTAATGCTCCAATGATTATTGCCATTGTGGATCCAAAATAAGCCATTGTGTTTGCAAAAGTAGGGGCCATAGATATGGCGGTGCCTATTATAATTTTGTGTGCCTGAGACAGAGCATAAATTAATTCAGAGTCTATTACTTGTATTACAGGCATGAAAAACCCGGAAATGAATATGCTTGCATAAATCTCCTTTTCTATTAGTTTTGGCATAATTTTTTTTAGTCTGAACTGATATTTATAACTTTCATAAATCTGAAAATGTGTTCAAAATCTTTGATTTATATATAACCCCAGCATCTGAATATAAAGCACAGAGTAACTTTTTGCTAGATAAATTGCTGCCGGGCTGTTAATAGCATGCTCATTCCTAGTTCACTCATGCAGCACTTCATTGTACGAAAGCAATAATAACATGCACAAAGATATCCGAACGATGCAATGCAGATAATAAAACCTAAAAGACTTAGCGAAGGCGATACGGTAGCTATAGTTTCGCCTTCGGCCGGGGTTCCGGCACGGTTTCCGCATATATATGGGCACGGGCTGGATATGATAAAAAAGCACCTCAGGCTTGAAGTTAAGGAGTATAATACAGCTAGGAAAAGCAATGATTACCTTTACACGCATCCGCGTGAAAGGGCGGAAGACATAAACAACGCCTTTGCAGACAAAGAGGTAAAAGCAATAGTCGCAAGCATAGGAGGTGACGATTCGGTAAGGATATTGGATTACCTTGACATGAAAGCCATAAAGAATAACCCGAAGATCATAATGGGATTTTCGGATTCTACTACGTTTTTAGATTATATACACCTAAAAACAGGACTCATTACATACAATGGGCCTACCATAATGGCTGGGTTTGCGCAAACAGAAAGATTTCCAAAATTGTTTTTGGACATGATTAGGAGTTTGCTTTTCGAGCCAACGGAAAAATACGAGTATCACAGCTTCCCTTTCTGGTCAGACGGCTATCCGGATTGGGCTGAAAAGAGCAACGTAGGAAAAATAAATGAAAGGCACAAGAACGATGGATGGCACTGGCTTCAGGGCAATGGCGTAGTGAAAGGCAGGCTTTTCGGTGGATGCGCAGATGCACTTGAATTCATGAAAGGAACGCGCTTTTGGCCTGGAAAAGATTTTTGGGATGGAAAGATATTATTTCTAGAAACTTCCGAAGACAAGCCCATGCCAGATACGGTAAAGTACTGGGTGAGGAATTACGGCAGCCAGGGGATACTAGAACGGATAGCTGCGCTGCTGATCGCCATGCCTTCTGGGTATTCAATGGAAGAAAAAGAGAAAATGGAGAACAAAGTACGCTCAGTCCTCAGCCTGGAATTTGGAGCAGGTAAGATTCCCCTTGTTACCAATATGGATTTTGGACACACAGATCCAAAATTCATCTTGCCAATAGGAGCAATGGCAGAAGTGGATGCATCAAAGAAAAGGTTTAGGCTCTTGGAAAATTCGGTTTCATGAGTTGAAGCCATGGCTCACTCAGGATGAATATCAATCATACGCTTCATATCCTTGTCCGAGAATATCCGAAGCGATCTTCAGGTCCTGTATCTCGTCAGTGCCCTCGTATATGCGCGCAACCCTGCTGTCGAGGAACAGCTGCCCCACTGGCGACATCAGCGAATACCCGAAGCCGCCGTGCACCTGCACTGCTTTGTCCGCAGACTCGAACGCAAGCCTTGACGCAATGCGCTTTGCCAAGGCGGAATGCAGATCAGCATAATTTAGCAGCTGCTTGTCATCAGGGTTTTTATCCGACGCCTCTTTTGCCATTATTGCTTTCAGAAGCGGCCACCTCGCCATCTCAAGGTTATGCCGCATTGCTGCAATGTGCTGCTGTATCAGCTGGTGCTTGCCTATCTCCTTGCCGTGCTGCACCCTCTCTTTAGCCCTCTTCAAAGACGAAGACAAAGATGCTTCTATTACGCCTATGCACGCAGAACCTATGCCTATCCTGCCGTTAACAAGGGCTGAATATGCAACATGGAGCCCCTTGCCCTCTGTTCCAAGTATGTCCTCTTTCTGCACCCTTACATTTTCGAAGCTCAGCATCGCGGTATCTGATGTGAACAGGCCTACCTTTTCCTTAAGCACCGCATCCACGCCAAAGCCTTCAGCCTTCGAATCTATTATGAAGGCTGTTATATTGCCGCCAGCTTTCGACTTAGCAAAGAGTATCATATAGTTGCATATCGATCCGTTGGTGATAAGGTATTTTGTGCCATTTATTATAAAGTCTTGGCCGTCCTTCTCATATGTTGTGCTCATAATGCTCGGGTCGCTTCCTGCCTCCGGCTCTGTAAGCGCAAAAGAAAATATCGAGTCGCCATTTGCCATGGGCTTAAGATACATGCCCTTTTGCTGCTCAGTGCCCCATCTTGAAATCGCATTTGCAGCTATGAATGTCTGTACGTCGTAAAGAGTGGCAAACCCTAAGCCGAGCTGCCCAAGCCTCATTTGCACAAGCGAGTGCGTTATCTGCCTTAAGCCCATGCCCCCCTGCTCCTTGCTTATCGGAATGCCGAAAAGCCCGTGCTTCCTTGCTATGCCTATCGCTTCAGTGTCAAATTCGTGGTTCATGTAGTGCTCGTATTCCGGCATTGCGAGCTCCTCTGCAGCAGCGTCTGCCTCTTCAAACGCATTGGCATCCTCTTTTGAGAAGTTGGTAAAACTCGATGCATATTTTATGTCTTCGGCGAATTCCTGGTCCATCCTATTACCTGCGTTTTTCAAGGTACTGCTTGGCGAGCTCCGCGTAGGCCTTCCAGTTTCTTGTTATCCTTGCCCTGTGCGCCTTACTCACCTTTGCCTTTATCGTTCCTGGAACGCCCATCACTATGCTTCCGTCAGGTATTGCTGTGCCCTCGGTCACAACAGACCCTGCAGCCACAATGCACCAGTCGCCTATTTTTGCTCCCTCCAGCACCATGCTGCCCATGCCTATGAGGCAGTTGTTGCCTATGGTGCAGCCATGCACTATGGCCCCGTGGCCTATTGTTACATTATCGCCGACTATCGTCGGGAACTTATCCGCGGTCCCGTGCATGACGGCATTGTCCTGCACGCTTACGTTCTTGCCTATCATTATGTAGTGCATGTCTCCGCGAAGCACTGCTCCATACCATATGCTGGAATGCTTTCCTATCCTGACATCGCCTATAAGCATTGCGGTTTCAGCTATAAAAGCTTCTTTATCAACTTTCGGAGCCTTTCCCTTGAACTGCATCATTGCCATTTAGTCACCTATACGCCTCATAGCCCTTGCCCAATAGCTCCGAAGCGATCTTTAGGTCCTGTATCTCGTCAGTGCCTTCGTATATGCGCGCAACCCTGCTGTCCAGGAACAGCTGCCCCACTGGCGACATCAGCGAATACCCGAAGCCGCCGTGCACCTGCACTGCCCTGTCCGCAGACTCGAACGCAAGCCTTGACGCAATGCGCTTTGCAAGCGACACGCGCAATTCTACTTCTTCCATGAGCTCCTTATTTTCCGGATTGGCCTCGTAATCCGCTTTCCTTAGCGCCGCGAAGTACGCGGGCCACCTCGCCATCTCAAGGTTCTGCCGCATTGCTGCAATGTGCTGCTGTATCAGCTGGTGCTTGCCTATCTCCTTGCCGTGCTGCACCCTCTCTTTAGCCCTCTTCAAAGATGCGTTAAGCGAGCCTTCAATGACACCCACGCAGCCGGCTGCGACACCGAGCCTTGCATTTAGCAACGCGGAATACGCCACGTTCATGCCCTTGCCCTTCGGCCCGAGCATTGAATCTTCCGGAACTTCCACTTCAGAAAGGTCTATCATGCCTGTATCTGATGTGAACAGGCCTATCTTTTCCTTAAGCTGCGTGCGCGAAACGCCATCGGAATGCGCATCCACTATGAATGCGCTTATCTCGTTCGCAGCATCTGCTGATCTTGCGAATACGATTATGTAGTCAGCTATGGTGCCGTTTGATATCAGGTATTTGGTGCCGTTTATGACATAGCCGGAGCCGGATTTTTTGTATTCGCTTTTGAGCGATGCCGGATCGCTTCCTGCCTCCGGCTCTGTAAGGCCAAAAGCGTATACCTTCTCGCCCTTTACGTTTTTTGGAAGATGTTCGGCTTTTTGCTGCTCAGTGCCCCATCTCTGGATAGTCTGTGCGCACAGGAACACCTGCACGTTGATGAAGCTTGACAGGCCCATGCCGAGCTGCCCAAGCCTCTCCTTTGCCAAAGTGGAAATTATCGGCTGCATGCCAAGGCCGCCATACTCAGTGCTTACAGGTATGCCTATGAGATTGTGCTTTGCAAGAACCTTCGGGCCTTCAGTGTCAAACTCGTGGTTCATGTAGTGCTCGTATTCCGGCATTGCGAGCTCCTCTGCAGCAGCGTCTGCCTCTTCAAACACGTGCAGCTCTTCATCGCTGAACCTGCGCATCATTCCTACATCTTTTACCGATCTGCCAAATAGCTCCTCCATATCACGCACCATGCTGCCCAGTAGATTCCAGCTTCGCTTTTAGGTTTG
Organism: Candidatus Marsarchaeota archaeon; assembly: GCA_023485295.1. Taxonomy (NCBI): domain Archaea; kingdom Thermoproteati; phylum Thermoproteota; species Candidatus Martarchaeota archaeon. Next base: position 25,378 of record JAMCZQ010000004.1, read on the forward strand.
CGGCTATCTCCTCAACCTTCTCATCGGTGATCTTCCTTATTATCGGCTCGCTGACGCCGCTTATTATGCCTGAAAACTCCGCTACTGCATCCCACGAAACCTTCGATGAAGATGCGCCTGAGCCTGCAACGCTAAGCGTTATGCTTATGCTCACCTCGCTGCCAAGCCCCTTGCCTGAAAGGGAATACCTTGCGGCGCCCTCTTCAGTAGTTCCTACAGTGCCCGAAAGCTTGAACGGGCCCCTGACCATGCCTATGCCCAAATTGATCGTTATTGAAAAATGCGTGCTGTCAAGCTTCTTGAAATCCTTGGAATCCGGAATGCACGAAGCTACAAGCTCAACATTAGAAATCAGATTTTTGACCTCTTCTGGCCCGGCATCCAAGTCTATCGTGCCGCTGAACTTTGTCTGCATGATTATTCTTGCCTAAAAAACTTAATAGCCTTTCCGCATTCCTAAGCCAGGTTTTATTGAGAATGCAGATGCGTGCGCAATGCGGCTTCAGCACTCTAGCATTGCCCTGAACTCCCTTGCGTTCTGCAGCATGTCATGGTCGTTGTTGAAGAATGCGAATATCCTTGAAGGCCTATGCTCCATCGCCATGCTGGCCATAGTGCCAAGCTCTTTTTTGCTGTACATGTATGAATACCAGGAGCGCCTGCCATGGAAGCGCATATATACGACATTATTCTTGTCCCATATTCTGCCATGCACCTCTGGCGAATCTGGCGAAACAACCACGCCCTTAAAGTCCAGCCTTGAAAAATCAAAGGAATACCAGCTGCTGTGCCTGAATTCTACTGCAAGCCTCTTTTCATCGAAGCTCTTCACGAAATCAAGGAGCCTTCCCTGCATGTTTGCAGTAAATTTCGGAGGCATCTGTAGCAGGTAGAGCGATATGCTTTTGTCAAGGGGCCTGAACAGCTCAAGGAACCTGCCAAACAGATCGACAGCCTTGTCGTTAAGCATGTGCATATGCGTAACGTACCTGTTCACCTTTACAACCCAGTCAAGGCTTCTCTTTGCGCTCCATGCACTTACCTGGCTGCTTGACGGGAACCTGTAGAAGCTGGCGTTGAGCTCGATTGCGTTCAGGCCGCTGTTCCTTATGTACCAGTCAAGCGTATGGCCCTCGTTCCATGTATACATCCATCCGGATGTCCCAACACTGCAGCGCATAATATCACCTCTATTGCACAGGCGTGCCTTATGCCTAATGCGGAATTATGCCGTTTGCCGGAATGCTTTTTATAACGCCGTTTATGCCGAACAGCACAATGTGGCTGCCTATAACCACCGGGTTTCCGGGCCCCATATACACTCCTGTTTCAGATTTGCGCGCTACACTGCCGTTCGCAGTTATGGCGAAAGCGGTCCCATTGTAGTTGACATATATGAGATAGCCGTCCAGCACGTTAACGTTTGATGACCCTATGCCTGTGTAAACATCCCATAGCATGTTCCCGTCGGACGCGTTCAGGGCATACAGCGTATTAGACGATGTAGGTTCGACAAGGACCATGCCGTTATAGATGGAAAGCGGTGGCATTTCTATTGGAGGCGCAATCTGCGGCGGCTCCTGCACGCCGTAACCGACCATCCTGTCCCACACTATCTTCCCATTAGACGCGTTCATCGCCACTATGTATAGCCTATAGCCGTTGTCGGCTATTGCTTGCGTATAGCTTGTTATTACATCTCCCATGTATATTACTGGCGAGCAGTCGTCAAGCCCGCCATACGCGTTGATGCCGTCGCTCCATAAGACCTTGCCGTTTGAAGCGTTTATGGCGTAAAACCGGTAAGGCCTCGCGCCTCCGAAATAGACTATGCCGTCAAGCAGCGCAGGCGATGACATGCTGTCGAAAGAAGGTATGCTTGTGTTCCACACTTGGGATCCGGCAATGGCGTTAATTCCGTAAACAGCGCCTGCGCCAGTGGGCTCCACTATTATTCCATTGTAATAAGCTGGCGTTGGCATGTCTTCTCCAAAGGTATTGAATTCCCACATGAGGCTGCCGTTGCGTATGCTTATTGCTGCAATGTAGTTCGTGCCGTTTCCCCTTATTGAAATGCCTTTGAAGTTGTTGTTGCCAAGCCCTATTATCGCCTCGTTGCCTATAGTTATCGGCTGCGTCATAGCCTCATTTGGCAGCGCATCGTACCATATGGTATTGCCTGTTGTTGAGTTTATCGCTATCATGCCGCCAAGGTAAGTGCTCATATAGGTCAACCCGGCCAGTATCTCGCCATCGTAATAGGACGGATTCACTATTATTGAGCCGTTGATGCTGATGTTGAAAGTTCCTGCGCTTCCGTTTATCGCATAGGCATGGTAGTTATTCTGCTCGTATTGGTAGTTGTAGCCTGAATAAAACTGCGGCACGTAAGGCTTCAGGTCAGGTGCTGCTGAGCGCTGCGAGCCAAGCGCGTATGCAGACAGCAGCGCAGCTGCTATGGCAATTGCAATCACTGCAGCCAGTGCCTGTGCACTAGACCTTTTACCTGCTGCTTTCCTAGAAGCTGCCATAGTCTAATAAGGCTAAACCAATATTTAATAATCTGAAGCATTTGCAGCCTCCAGGCATAGAATATTAATTTTTTGTTGGAAAATACTCACTGCATGGGCTCGTAGTCGAGTGGTAAGACGTCCGCTTCACACGCGGGAGATCCGGAGTCCGATTCTCCGCGGGCCCACTAAAATTTTCCTCCATGCCATTGCAGCTTCTCCTGCGATGCAAACTCTATATATTAGGAATTGCAATAATTATTCGGAATTGCGCGTTTAGCCTTTTAAAGTTAATTATAGCATAAATAAATGATCAGGATGAAGCTCTTCAGGCCGGTTCTTGCAGCGCTGCTGTTCATAGTGTTCACTCTTTATTTCACTTACTACTTCGGGCCAACGCTTGTAATGCTTCACATGAACCCTTCATCAAGGCTTTCGTTCTTCATCTCTTCGCCGTTCAACGTTTCTACTGACGGAAGCCTGCTCCTAAATCTTTACATTCCTGCGGTTGTGATCTTCGCGCTGGGGTTCTACCTAAAGAATTTTAACACCGCTTTCCAAAAGAAGTGCAACCTCAGGTCCATATTCCTCATGAGCATTGTGGCGAGCTATGCGAAATCTGTTTTTTCAATGGTGCACTACAACGGCTATGCGGATTTTGGCATCTCCCTTGGGACTTCAGTGATAACGCTGTCGTTCATGGTCGCCTTCATGATTTCACTTGAAGTGTATATAGATGACAAGGAAAAGTACGAGCATCTTTACAGCAGGTTCATGTTTGCAATTATTGCATCGCTACTTGCAATTTTCGCCTTTCTAATAACAATGAGCTTCTTCTTCAATACCACCAGCACGCTGGTCCATGCGGTTGGCCTTACCGCATTCCTCATAATGTTCATTCCTTTCTATGAGCGAGCCAACATAGCTAAGTTTGCAAAGAGGGAAGAGCACGAAATTGAGCGGGCCCTGCACGCGGCAGGCCAGCCTGAATGAGCCCTTAATGCTAAGAAAGCTTTTTATTTGTTTCGCGGACCGCTTTTATGGAAAGATATATATATTTGCTTTGAGATGGCTTCGTGCGCTTTTGTAGGAAAAAGCTTTGTATTTTATGCTGTAGGGGTAGTCTTAATGTCTATTGGCAAATTCAAACCGGTTTTCGCAGCCATGTTGATGGCTGTATTCCTTATCGGAATCGTTCACGCAGCACCTGTTTTGACATCGCTGTCAGCGAGCAACAGTACGATAGATTTAGGCCAGTACGTCACATATAATGTAATAGCCAGCAATGTGATATCTCCTTTTACTGTAAATTTGATATATACTGGTGGTCCAGGGACTGTTGATGAAGAATCTGCAGTAAACGTCATAGAAACTAATTCGATAACATCAAACGGTGTGGTTACATTTACAAGCTTCAACGGCTTTTCTACAACAGGTTCTTATTCATTCAATGCAATAGGAACTTCAAACGGCATATCAGTATCAAGCAACGAAAATACAATAACCGTGAATTCTGCGCTTGGAACGCCAACCATATCATCAGCATCATCCTCTTATGATTCAGGTCAGACAGTCATCCTTACTGCTTCAGCTTCAGGCGGCACGACTCCTTATTCATATCAGTGGTATAATGATACATCAGGAACAGCAATAAGCGGTGCAACATCAAATGTGCTTAGCCTCACTGCAAACTCCCCTTCAACTAAAATATTCAGCTACTTCGTATCAGTCAAAGACAGCGCCACAACCCCAGAAACTGAAAACAGTGTAGCAGCAAGCGTGAAAGTGTATCCTCCACTTAGCGTTACAGTCACCAATTCTACGGTATATCTGGATGCAGGCCAGGAAATAGACTTTACGGCATCAGCTTCAGGCGGCACAGGAGCTGCAGATTATACTTATGAATGGACTTATGGATCTCTGACACCAGTAAGCGGCTGCACTTCAGGGAACACCGCAACAACATGCAAGGTTGAAGCTACTACTGCAGGTACATATACAATAAATGTTGCAGTGACAGACAATGGCATTCCAACCCCAGAGACTGCAAATGCAGAAGCATCTTTGACTGTAAACACCGATCCTGTAATAACCTTAACACCAACACCAGTTGCTGCTGATGGTGGACAGGCAGTAGTATACACTGCTTCAATCACAGGCGGCACCGGTCCCTTCAATGTAGAGCTTTACAATATAACAAAAGTAACCTCTTTTATACCAAATATAATCATTGATGAAGACTCCAGCGGTAATTTCGTATTTACTTCACCTGCATCAGGCGCAGTTGTGAATTTTAATGCCATTGCAACAGATACAGGCACCAATGTGCCATACTTATTTACGTCCGGCAATGTTGAGCTCACTGGCTCGCCATCACCTTATATAACAATAAGCCCGTACAGCGGCTCTAATGCTGGCAACCTGTTTGATGCAGGCCAGCCAATAACATACAAGTTTCAGATTACAGGCGGCACCGGCCCGTTCGAAGTCCTATTGCATAATGTAACTGGTTCAAGTACGCAAATCTCAAATATAAGCGTTCCAAGAAGTAGTACCCGCGTAGAAACTGGCAACTTCATGTTCGATTCAGGTACGGAAGCAGGGACATTTGAATACAATGCTATAGCTACAGATACTGGATTAACGCCTTCATACTATGTTTTCAATTCCATAACAAACACAATAGTGGTGCACGGCGCACCTTCTGTAAGCCTTGCCCCGAGCAATGCCATAGCCGATGCAGGCCAGTCCGAAACGCTTTTGGCATCAGTCACTGGCGGCACACCCCCATATACATACACATTCTACAATCTATCAGGCTCTACTCCAAAACCAATAAGCGGCTGCACTTCAATACCTTCAAGCACATGCACATTCACAACTTCTGCAACAGGCAGCTTTACGTATAATGTAGTGGTGACAGACAGCGCCACTACACCGGAAACCTTCAACTCGATACCGATATCAATAACGGTAAACACTGCACTGGTGGCAAACGCGCCGCTTGTAACTAATTCAATACTTGACCAAGGTCAGAGCTCTACATTAATATCTCAGGCTTCTGGCGGAACGCCACCATACACCTATGAATGGTTTGAAAATTCCGATGATGAAGGCACAGGGCCAGAATACCAGTTCATAACAAGTTCAAGCACACCTAAAGGAACGTATACCTTTGATTATAAAGTAACAGATTCCGCCTCTACGAATTCAGTAGTCACATCAGGTACAAACACGGTAACCGTTAACACAGCTCCTTCAATAACCCTTACGCCAAGCAATTCTGTCTTAGACGCCGGCCAGTACGAGACATTTACAATGCACGTAACCGGCGGCACCGGCCCGTTCGACGTAGAGCTCTACAATATTTCCGGTTCTAAAGCTGTCGGGAACGTGATAATATCCTCACCCGGTGGCAGCAACACAATAACTTTCAAGACATCAAAAACAGGCTCATTCGAATACAACGCCATCGCAACAGACGAAGGCACAACAGAGCATTATACATTCTCTTCTGTAACCAATACCATAACGGTAGACTCTGCCCTTTCCGCAAACCCGATATCGATAAACGGCACAAAGTTTGACATAGGGCAAAGCATCGCGCTTTCAACAACCCCACCAACAACAGGAACGCCACCATACACCTATGACTTCATAATAGAGAGTTCCACAGGAGCAACACTGTTCTCTTCAGGCTACACATCATCAAACACATACATGTACACTGCGAACACTCTTGGCACAGATATTGCCAACGTAATAGTAAAAGACAGCGCATCAACACCATCATTCTCAACATCAAACACTGTAACATTCACAACAGTATCAACTCCTTCAATAACACTAACGCCAAGCAATTCCGTCTTAGACGCCGGTCAGTACGAGACATTCACAATGTCTGTAACAGGCGGCACCGGTCCCTTCAATGTAGAGCTTTACAATATCACTGGCAATACTATAGTCGGCAGTGTCATAGTACCATACGATGGCAGCAACACAATAACTTTCAAGACATCAAAAACAGGCTCATTCGAATACAACGCCATCGCAACAGACGAAGGCACAACAGATCCATACACAGTCACCTCTTCAGTCAATACCATAACGGTAGACTCTGCCCTTTCCGCAAACCCGATATCGATAAACGGCACAAAGTTTGACATAGGGCAAAGCATCGCGCTTTCAACAACCCCACCAACAACAGGAACGCCACCATACACCTATGACTTCATAATAGAGAGTTCCACAGGAGCAACACTGTTCTCTTCAGGCTACACATCATCAAACACATACATGTACACTGCGAACACTCTTGGCACAGATATTGCCAACGTAATAGTACAAGACAGCGCATCAACACCATCATTCTCAACATCAAACACTGTAACATTCACAACAGTATCAACTCCTTCCGTAACCCTTACGCCAAGCAATTCAACGCTTGATGCAGGCCAGTACGAGACATTTACAATGTCTGTAACAGGCGGCACCGGTCCCTTCGATGTTGAGCTTTACAATATTTCAGGCGGAAAGCCAGTTGGCAACGTCATAGTACCATACGATGGCAGCAACACAATAAGCTTCAATGCCTTAAATTCAGGCTCAAGCCCGCTTACACTGAGTTACAACGCCATCGCAACAGACGAAGGCACATCAGATCCATACACAGTCACCTCTTCAGTCAATACCATAACAGTCAATACTAAACCTGTGCTCACAATAAGCCCAAGCAATCCAACAATAGACTCTGGCACCGAAGAAACATATACTATGCACGTAACAGGCGGCACCGGCCCGTTCGACGTTGAGCTCTACAACATTACCGGCGAAAAGCCTCAGGGAAGCAATGTAATAATATCGCTTCCAGGCGGCAGCAACACCATAAGCTTTACAATAAATTCACCAACAGCAATCACCTATTCATTCAACGGAATCGCAACAGACGAAGGCACCACAACACCTTACGTATTCAACTCAACAAAGAGCAGCATAGAAGTGGCCGCAAGCGTCGGAATAACCCTTACGCCCAGCAACATAACGCTTGACGCCGGCCAGTACGAGACATACAATGCCGGAATAACAGGTGGAGTCGGTCCGTTTAATACAGAACTATATAATATAACTGGCTCAAAGCAGCAGGGTGGCACCCACAATGATTCTATAATAAGCGGAGATTACGGCACGTTTACCTTCCAAACCGGAGTGCCAGGAACCTATGAATACAACGCCATCGCAACAGATACTGGCACAACACCACCAGAAAAGTTCAGCTCAAGCCCTCCAAATACCATAGTGGTATATAGTACACCAACAGTAAGTTTAAGCCCAAGCTCACTATATATAGATTATCCACAGCCCGAAACGCTATCTGCAACAGTGACTGGAGGAAGCGGAGACTTCCTTTACACATTCTATGAGCCTTCTAGCGGCACTGCGCCTATATGCTCCCAATCTACAAGCAGTACATGCACGGCTGTCGATGATTACAACGGTATCGGTACTGACACGTTTAATGTAATAGTGACCGATATCGGAGTAACAACGCCTTACACATTCAATTCGCCGCTTCTTAGCGTTTATCTGCATCCTGAGCTCGAGCCTGCTGTAGTGAGCCAACCTACCTCAACCTACACGCTTGACGTAGGTCAGACAATGACCATAAGCGCATCTTCAGCTAGCGGAGGAACCCCGCCATACACATATACATGGTCGATAGCTAGCGGCACATCATGCCCTAGATTTGTGGTACCTGGAAATGTGCATGAATTTAGCTATACCCCAACAGGTCCATCGAGCAATTGTGAATTTACCATAGCCACAGAAGATAGTGCATCTACACCAGAGACAGGTACAAGCACAACATCAAATATAATTATTGATTCTAAGCCTGTAGTTTCATTGTCACCAACAAATCCAGTAATAGATGCAGGCCAAAGCATAGCTCTACATGCATCAGTCACTGGCGGCACCGGTCAGTTCTCATACCAGTGGTATACAGGAATCCCAGGCGGCAGCAACACACTAATAAGTGGAGCCACTGGCACTTCGTATGACGCAAATACACCATCTACAACCTCATACTTTGTAGTGGTCACAGACACAGGCACAAATACGCCATATACATTCAATTCCATAAAAGACACAGTCACAGTAGATGCAGATCCATCAGTAACAGTATTGCCCCCAACTTCAACACTTGATGTAGGTCAGTCAGAAACGCTTTCTGCATCAGTCACTGATGGTACAGGCTCGTTCTCATACCAGTGGTACAACGACACAAAAGGAACAGGCGCAGCAATACCAGACGCAACATCATCCTCGTACACATTCAACGCAAACAACGCAAACACGTTCGAATATTACGTGGTGGTCACAGACACAGGCACAACAACAGGTGCAACGCCTACTATTACTGCTACGTCAAACAATGCAGTAATAACTGTTAACAAGGATCCGTCTATTGCAATATTCCCATCATCTGCCACAATTGACGCAGGCCAGACAATAAAGTTCACAAACAAAACGTCGGATGGAACAGGTCCGTTTACCTACTCGTATTCCGTATCTCCAAACAACGGATTCACTAAAAACGACAACAGCTTCACATTCACAACACCAAACACTTACACCGTGAAAGAAACCGTAACTGACGCAAACGGAGAAACTGCCAATGCAGTTTCAACAGTCACAGTTGATGCAGATCCATCAGTAACAGTATCGCCCCCAACTTCAACACTTGATGCAGGCCAGTCCGAAACGCTTTCGGCATCAGTCACCGGCGGCACCGGCACATATAGCTACCAGTGGTACAACGACACAACAGGCAAAGGCACAACAATATCCGGCGCAACATCATCCTCGTACGCATTCACCGCAAACAACGCAAACACGTTCAAATATTACGTGGTGGTCACAGACACAGGCACAACAACAGGTGCAACGCCTACGATTACCGCTACGTCAAACAATGCAATAGTAAATGTATATAACGACATTACTCCATCTGATATAATCATATCTCCAAGCCCATTCACCGTAGACGTGGGCCAAAGCATAGCCCTGCACGCATCAGTCACCGGCGGCACAGGCACATATAGCTACCAGTGGTACCTCAACGGCAATACATTCGGCACGGATTCAGACACTCTTACCTTTAACGGAAACAGCTCTACTCTATCAACTTCGGTAAATAGAATAGAATTAAAAGTAACAGATACAGGAACGTCTGTAACTCCATACCTAAGTGCAAACTCGCCAATAGATTATGGCACTGTTAACACAGCTCCTTCCGTAACCCTTACGCCAAGCAATTCCGTCTTAGACGCCGGTCAGTACGAGACATTCACAATGTCTGTAACAGGCGGCACCGGTCCCTTCAATGTAGAGCTTTACAACATAACAGGCAATACTATAGTCGGCAGTGTCATAGTACCATACGATGGTAGCAACACAATAACTTTCAAGACATCAAAAATAGGCTCATTCAATTATAACGCCATCGCAACAGACGAAGGCACATCAGGGCATTATACATTCTCTTCTGTAACTAATACAATAACTGTAGACTCTGCCCTTTCCGCAAATCCGATATCGATAAACGGCACAAAGTTTGACATAGGGCAAAGCATTGCGCTTTCAACAACCCCTCCAACAACAGGAACGCCTCCATACACCTATGACTTCATAATAGAGAGTTCCACAGGAACAACACTGTTCTCTTCAGGCTACACATCATCAAACACATACATGTACCCTGCGAACACTCTTGACACAGATATTGCCAACGTAATAGTAAAAGACAGCGCATCAACACCTTCATTCTCAACATCAAATACTGTAACATTCACAACAGTATCAACTCCGTCCGTAACCCTAACGCCAAGCAACACGACTCTTGATGCTGGTCAGTACGAGACATTCACAATGTCAGTCACCGGCGGCACCGGTCCATTCAACGTAGAGCTCTACAACGTTTCAGGCGGAAAGCCTGTCGGCAACGTCATAGTGCTATACGATGGTAGCAACACAATAACTTTCAAGACATCAAACACAGGTCCGTTCGAATACAACGCCATCGCAACAGACGAAGGCACCACGGATCCATACACATTCAGCTCGAACACTGAACTTATTGGAGTAAACAGCAAGCCATCCATAACCCTAACGCCAAGCAACACGACTCTTGATGCTGGTCAGTACGAGACATTCACAATGTCAGTCACCGGCGGCACCGGCCCGTTCGACGTAGAGCTCTATAACATCACTGGTGGAAAGTCTGCCGGAAATGTCATAATACCATATGGCGGCAGCAACACCATAAGCTTCCAGGCAGGCTCCAACACACTATCAAACGCATTCGAATACAACGCCATCGCAACAGACGAAGGCACCACAACACCTTACACATTCAACTCTGCAAGCAATACAATAACAGTATCTCCAGCGCCTACATTAACTCTAACTCCTTCATCGTACTCTGCTGACGCCGGCCAGTACATAATTTATACGGCCAAAGTGTCGGACGCAGGCTTCGGACCATTCAGAGTGCATCTTATGCTAGATAATGTGATTGTGGCAACGGATACGATAACATCTCGTGGAGGCACGGCAACATTATCATATCTTACAAGCAACGCAAATATAGGCGTGCTTTCATTCAATGCCGTAGGAACAGACGAAGGCACCACAACGCCTTACGTGTTCAACTCTCTTCCGGTAACCGCTAACGTATATGCAACTCCAACAACAACGCTTGAACCTAGCAACTCAACGCTTGATGCCGGCCAGTACGAATCGATAAAAGCTCCAATAAGCGGAGGCTCTGGCTACTTTACTGTAGATTTCGTTAGCAAAAATGGAAACATACTGCATACAGACACGCTTACTCCAGGAAACAGCATTGCCTATTACAACTATTCCACAACGGATACTGGCACGTTTGTTGACCACATATCCGCTAAAGACACCGGCGTTACAATACCATACAGCTTCAATTCGCCTACAAACACGATCTATGTATATCAGGCCCCGACAGTGACATCGTTCAGCGTGAGCAACCCAACAATAAGCAATAGCCAGACAGAATATTTCACTGTAAGCGAGGAATACGGCAAAGGCCCGTTCGAAGTAGAGCTCTTCAACGTAAGCAGCAACAGCAGTGTACCAATAACCCCTGGCAATATAGTGACGCCTGGCGGCAGCAACACCATAGGCCTTCCAATGGGCAAGACAGGAAGCTTCACATACAAGATGCTGCTGACTGACTTGGGCACCACAACGCCATACAAGTTCAATTCGTCAACCGAAACCATAAACGTGTACGAGGCCTCTGGTGCAACCCTTAGCGGCAATACGCCACTAGATTCCGGAGAAACAGAAACCCTTACTGTGGACATCTCCAACGGCATAGGGCCATTCGAAGTGGAGCTGTACAATATGACAGGAAGCAAGGAGCTCACAAGCTTCAGCGTGTCAAATTCGGTAAGGTCTGGAAGCTATTCATTCACTGTCGGATCGTTGTCCAACGGTGCAGCGTTTGAGTACAATGCAATAGTTACAGATGAAGCAACAAAGCAGGTAGTATCATCCAATCCTTTCACCGTGACTGTAAACACGGCTCTTGGTGCGCCTCACGCCCCGAGCATTTCAGCCCAGAAAATAGACCAGGGCCAGACAGAAACAGTTACTGATACTATTCCAAGCACAGGCACAAAGCAATACACCTATGAATGGCTAGTAAGCCATAATGGCGGCAGCTATAGCGAGGCTTTAAGCAGCGAGTGCGCAGTGCCAAGCGGCACTGCCTCTGCAGGACAGCTTGTAACATGCAGCTTCGATACAAATCAAACAACTCTTACCGGAAACTATATATACAAATTGCAGGTGACAGATTCTGCAGAGCAGCCAAGCACCGTAACATCAGCACCATCAAATGCAGTAACACTTGCTGCTATACTTATTTCCACCATAAGCTCAGCTCCATCTACGATAGACGCCGGCCAGTCAATCTTAATGTCAGGCAGTGCATCCGGAGGGTTTACGCCTTATTCGTACCAGTGGCTTGCAAAAGCTCCAGGCCAGAGCGCGTACACGGCAAGTGAAGCCAATACTCTCTGCGGAAGCTCTGCACAGTCAAGCTCTTGCGACTTTACAACTGCATCAACAGCCAATCCTGGATTATATGGACTGGAGCTCGTAGCCACAGACAGCGCCACAACTCCAGAAACTGTTACCTCTGCTCCAGTAGCAGTCACAGTAGATGCAGATCCATCAGTAACAGTATCGCCCCCAACTTCAACGCTTGACGTCGGCCAGTCCGAAACGCTTTCGGCATCAGTCACCGGCGGCACCGGCACATATAGCTACCAGTGGTATAACGACACAACAGGAACAGGCGCAACAATACTAGGCGCAATATCATCCTCGTACGCATTCACCGCAAACAACGCAAACACGTTCAAATATTACGTGGTGGTCACAGACACAGGCACAACAACAGGTGCAACGCCTACGATTACTGCTACGTCAAACAACGCAATAATCACTGTGAGCAATAACCCTTCACTTACAATATCTCCGTCATCTGCCACAATTGACGCTGGCCAAACAATAAAGTTCACAAACCATACGTCATACGGAACATCTCCATATACCTACTCGTATTCCGTATCGCCAAGCACCGGATTCACTGAAAACGACAACAGTTTCACATTCGCAACAGCAGGCACTTACACCGTGAAAGAAACCGTAACTGACGCAAACGGAGAAACTGCCAATGCAGTTTCAACAGTCACGGTTAATACAAAACCAACGGTTACGCTGACGCCTTATAGCGGCAACACGATAGGCAATGAGTTCGATAGCAACCAAGTAATAACATACAACGTAATGGTCACCGGTGGAGTCGGTCCGTTCGACGTAGAGCTTTACAACATAACAGGCAATACCATAGTCGGCAACTTAATAACCTCACCAGGCGGCAGCAACACAATAAGCTTCAATGCATTGGATACAGGATCAAATACGCTCATACTGACTTACAACGCCATCGCAACAGACACAGGCACCACGATACCATACACATTCAGCTCTGCAAGCAATACAATATACGTACATCCTGCTCTCGGCTCTGGGCTTATGCTCAGCAACGCCACTTTGGATGTAGGGCAGTCAACACTAATAACGGCAGAGATACATGGAGGCACCCCGCCATATACGTATGAATTCGAGCTAGGCAACACTATAATTAATACAAACAATACTGCAAATACTATAGCATCGTATTTCTTCACGCCAAACAGCATGGAAACTGGCAACAGCGTGACTGTCAACGTACTTGTCACGGATAGCGCAACAACTCCAGCGCACGAAACACTTAGCAACACAATAACAATAATGCCACAGCCAACAGTCACAATAACGCCTAACGCAACAGCTTTCTATCCAGGAAACGTGATAACATACAAAGTAATGGTAACCAACGGCATAGGCCCATTCAATGTAGAGCTTTACAACATCACCGGTGGAAAGCCAGTTGGCAACGTCATAGTGCCATACGATGGCAGCAACACCATAAGCTTCAATGCCTTAAATTCAGGTACAAGCCCGCTTACACTGAGTTACAACGCCATCGCAACAGATACTGGTACAAAAACCCCATACACATTCAGCTCTGCAAGCAATACGATAACGGTTTATAACAAGAGCGTTACTACAACTACTACGACAACCACAACAACCACTACTACAACGACCACAACCATAGCTCCATCTAATGGCGGCGGCACCGGCGGCGGCGCAGGAGCCCCACCATCCTCTGGAGGTGCAGGCGCTTTTGTACCTACTGTGACAAGCTTCAACACAACGAATTCCACATGCTACCAGATAGTTAACTTCACGCAGCACAACTTCGAAATATTGAACTTCAGCAGCATAAGGCTTAAGATAACCGAGAACTACATAAGCCCGAACGACTCAGGCGTAAGCGTGAACAGCACGGCATACGAGCTTTTCGTCGGCAAGCAGGTCAATTTCACATTAGGCGGCAGCAAGTTCTACCTGCTCATGACAAACCTGTCTTACATACCAAAGATAGACACTATAAAGCTTGATGTCTGTGAATACAAGCCAACACCTGCAAAGACGACAACCGTGCCAACAACAAGCACCACCACTGTACCAACAACTATAGCAACAACCACCATAGCGCCAACAACAAGCGCGACTACGACAGTGCCTCCTCCACCACCTGCAAAGGCAGGTCCATACCTAATTGCAGCCGTAATAGCGCTTGCACTGCTGCTGATACTGCTTGGATACTTCCGCAGGACAAGGCGCAATACATCATCCACTGCACAGCACTCTGGAAGCAAGAAGAACAGGTGATTTAACACTAGCGCATGCATTTTTGCATGCGCCTATTTTTTATCTTAAGCCTATAGCGGCCAAATCACTGCTTGCTTGCGGTATTCACGGGCTTTCCTGGCCGTAATACCTGCCTTTGTATGCGCCTCCGCCCCTTGCTTCTTCGAGTATTATCTGGCATATCCTG
Source organism: Candidatus Marsarchaeota archaeon (assembly GCA_023485295.1). Classification (NCBI taxonomy): domain Archaea; kingdom Thermoproteati; phylum Thermoproteota; species Candidatus Martarchaeota archaeon. The sequence goes on from JAMCZQ010000004.1 coordinate 40,441, forward strand.
ACGCCAGGCTTGAGCTTAAGGCTTACTGGGGACAGATTCGCTATTTCAAGCACGACCCTGCCGTCGCTGCCAGGCTGCACGAAGCCGCTGCTTACGTGCACGAGCAGCCCAATCCTTGCAAACCTCGACCTGCCCTCTATCCTGCCTGAAATCGCCCGCGGCAGGCTTATCCGCTCCATTGTTATGCCGTTTATGAACTGGCCTGGCTTTATCGTTATCGAGCCTTTCTCTGATATCCTGACCAGCCTGCTAACTACCTTGTGGTCCAGGTTGTCATCCACTTCAAGGGCCTTCGCGCTGCTGCTGAAAACCCTGAATTCATCGCCAAGCCTCAGGTCTATGGACCCTGGGCCTATCTGCGAGTAGTCAAACGGCTCTATCCTGAGCTTGCCGCTTGCAAGCAGCTTCCTTATGCCATTATGCGTTATTACTGACATCCGCTATGGAATTGAAAGGATAAAGCTTAATTACAATAGCACGCAAGGCATGCCAGGCTGCAGCGAAAATGCCTTTAAGATTTTTGCTAAAAATCCATTGCATTTTTGCCTTTTGCAGGTCGTAGAATTGCGAAATTTCCCTCTTTAAATTTTTTACTATATTCTAAACGAAAAACCGCAAACCTTAAATACAAATGCTTAAAAAATAAGTTTAAAGCTGATTATAAATTAAATTTTATTTGAAGGTAATGCGATGGCAAAGTACGTATTGGTTTCAGATTCAAGCCTCTCAGCAAGCTACCGGGACTTTCCGCTCCTGGAATTCCTGCCAAGCGCCCCTGCGCACGCAGTTCCTAATTCGATATACTACTTCCTGAAAGGCCCGCTCTACGATGCAGACTCGGAAGGCAGGTCGAAGATAACCACCTATGCGCTTAGGAAGCTTGAAGCCGCGCTGCTCCAGAGGAACAGCAGGAGCGACGTTGTGGTGGCTCACGAGGACCACCTCGGCCAGCTCATAACTGACGATACTGAAATCATAGCGGTCAACACCATGGACCCGCTCGGCATAGGCCCGCTTACAATGTCATATTTTGTGCTTATGGGCGCCGAGAAAGGCGCATGGGTCGCCAAGGAATGGCGCGCCCTGATGGCCAAGATAAACGCCGCAAGAAAGGGCAAAAAGGCCAAGCTCGTGGTCGGCGGCCCAGGCGTATGGGAATTTACCATACACCCGGAAGAGCTTGACGCGATGAACATAGACTATGCGTTCCAGGGCGAGTCCGAGGACGTCATATGCGACCTGTTCGAGCAGCTTTCCGCAGGCTCGCTGGACAAGAACGAATTCTTCGAAGGCTATATGACAATAGACGATGATTTCCACAGGAGCTATGTCAGCAATCCCAAATTCATATCAAGGAACAAAAGCATAGGCACTTCTGTGCCGTTGGAAAAGATCCCGCTGATACAGGGCCCTGTGCACTCAGGCATGGTCGAGATAATGCGCGGCTGCGGAATAGGTTGCGATTTCTGCGAGGTCACGCTAAGGCCGCTGAGATACTATACCAATGAAATGATAAGGAAGGAAATAGAGGTGAACGTCAAGCTTGGCGGATTCGACAACGCCTGGCTCCATACTGACGAGTTCTTCGGCTTCAGGCACACAAAGCCGACATTCGAGCCCAACGAGGAAGCCCTGATAGACCTTGTAACGAACGTCATGTCAATAAAAGGCGTGAGGCGCACCAACCCCACGCATGCAAGAATATCTCCGGCAGCAGCCTATCCAGAGCTTATAGAGAAGCTTTCTAGGATAATGAAGGCAGGCCTGTCCAACTGGATAGGCGTGCAGGTGGGCGTCGAGACAGGCAGCGACATACTTGCAAAGAAGCACATGCCAAACAAGACCCTGCCGCTGAAGATAGGCGCGGACGGCAGCTGGAGCGAGATCGTATGGCGCGGCACAAGGAACATGAACAAGTACTACTGGAGGCCGGCGTTTACAATACAGTCTGGCCAAAGGGACGAGACGCCTGAAGACAACTGGGACACTGTAGCGCTTATAAACAAGATGAGCAATTCCTACGTCGACAGAAGGCCTTTGGAGTTCACAATAACGCCGATGCAGAATGTGCCTCTCGGCCTTATAAAAAGCAAGGGCTTCAGCGTAGGCATGCTCACGGAATCGCAGTTCGCAATGTACTACGCAAGCTACAGGCACCTTTACAAGATGGCGCTTAGGAACGCAAGGCGCGAAAGCAAGGGCAATCCTGTTGTCAAGATGGGCACTGCATCAGTAATATCGCTTGGCGGCTGGGTCATGATGAAGTTCGTGGAGAAGCTTGCAAGGAAGGCTGGAGTAGACATAGAGAAGGTGAAGCGCTACGGCCTTACAAGCGAGTCGGAAAAGATCGAAACCCTGGTGGAATTCAACAAGACGTGACCCCTGATGCTTCTTAATGAAGAGCTGCGCAATGCGATCATAGACATACCCGATTATCCAAAAAAGGGAGTTGCATTCAAGGACGTCACGCCAGTATTCCAGGACGGCGGCTTATTCTCAAAAACTGTTGAAGCGCTAGCTGCAGAGCTTGCTGGCATTGGCATTGGCAAGGGCTGCTTCATAGCAGGCGTCGAGGCAAGGGGCTTCATAATAGGCGCTGCCCTGGCGCTTAAGCTGAACACCGGGTTCGTGCCGATAAGGAAGGCAGGCAAGCTGCCGAGGGCTGCGATAAAGGAGAGCTATGAGCTTGAGTACGGGACCGCTTCAATAGAGATGGAAAGCGATGCAATGCCGAAAGGCTCGCGCGTTGTAATAGCCGACGACCTGCTTGCTACAGGCGGCACTTCAATAGCCGCCTACAATCTTGTAAGAAGGCAAGGCTCAAACCCCGTGGCGTTCGCCTTTATCGTAGAGCTCTCATACCTGAACGGCAGGCGCAGGCTTCCGTGCAAAGCGGTGTCGCTGCTTTCCTACGCATGATGCAAAGTTTTAAAAAATGCCTGCAAAAAAGGTAGATTATGGAAGATTATGAAATAATAGAGCATGCAAAATCCCCTGAAAAGGACATTGCGTACATAATAAAGGCGATAAATTACGCAATCCCTACATATATACGCATAGAATCTGGCAAGGAGATAAATGTCGGCAGCATCGTGCAGGTCGAAGGCAAGCAGGTGTTTTTCAGCAAGGAGGCCATAGGCTCAGTAAGCGAGCTTAAAAGCGGCGCTGGCATTCCTATAAACACTGACTATGACATAAAATACACTGGTGGCTATTCCAAGGACGGCAAGACCATATACCTCGCTCGCACATTTCCAAAGACCCTGCAAATAGACGGGAAGGAGGTAAGCATGCTCGAATCCATAGGCAGGCACCACGAGCTGGTGGAGAAATGGCTCGTTGACGACATGTACGAATATGCTTACGCCCACGAGATAGCTACGAAGATAGAGAGGCAGTACGTGGAGTCTCTTGGCGTAAGCTGGGAATCCTACAATGCTGCGGTCGGAAAATATCTTCATGATAATTACGAGAAGAAGCTGGAGCGCAGCCCTGCCGACCTTGACGTATCCCCATACGTCTATTCAAACGACACGGAAGCCATGAAGGAAATACGCGAGAGCGTAGCTCCCTGAACCAAATGCCCAAAGCATAGGTTTAATAATTATATTCAACAAAAGTAATATATGGAACCGTAAGAACGGTGCCAAAAGAACATAAGTGTCTTGTTTTGATGCACGCTACACTGCAAAGAGTATGCGCATTCGGCAAGGTGCTTGTTTTGCATACTGCATAACAGTATGGACCATACGTGATTGATTGGAAACATTTGAAAAATTCGGCATTAAGGAAAGCATACTGAGAGCGCTAAGCGAAATAGGGTTTGAAAGCCCGACAGAAGTTCAGGCAGAGACAATACCTGAAGCGCTTGCGAACAAGGACCTGATAGTCAGGTCAAAGACTGGAAGCGGCAAGACCGCGGCATTTGCCATACCTATACTGCAAAGGCTGTCCGGCAGCGGCGTCCAGGCGCTGGTTATAGCGCCGACAAGGGAGCTTGCGCTGCAGATAGAGGGCGTATTCCGCAGCATAGGCAAATATGCTGGTGCCAGGACCGCCATAGTATACGGCGGCGTTTCAATAAACCCGCAGATAGAAAGGATAGAGCGCGGCGCAAACATAGTCGTTGGGACGCCAGGCAGGATAATAGACCTGATGGAGCGGGGCGCCCTTGACCTGTCTTCCATAAAAACGCTTGTGCTTGACGAAGCGGACATAATGCTGGAGATGGGATTCATCGAAGACATACAATATATAATAGAAAAGCTCCCTCCAACCAGGCAGATGATGCTTTTTTCAGCAACGATGCCAAAGAAGATAAAGGAAGTTGCATACGAATACATGCGCTCCATAAAGAGCATAGAAGTCGGCGGCGAAGAGGAGCTCGCAGTGAAGCACATAGAGAACACCTACGCATTGGTGAGCCGCACATCAAAATTTTCAACGCTTCTTGCATACATAGAGCAATACAAGCCCAGAAAGGCGATTATATTCTCGAAGATGCAGCGCAGCACTGAAGTAATTTACAGGATACTGCGCGACCAGGGCTATAGCCCAATAATGCTGCACGGCGGCATGACCCAGGCGAAGCGCGAATACGCAATGCAGAATTTCAGGCATGCCAAAGAGGGCATACTCATAGCGACAAACGTTGCTGCCAGGGGCATAGACATAGTAGACGTATCAGATGTCATAAACTTCGATGCACCCGAAGAGCCTGCAGTTTACCTGCACCGCGTCGGCCGTTCAGCGAGAATGGGCAGGAACGGCAGGGCATTTACGATAATAGAAAGGGAAGATTACGGTCTGGTGGGAAGCATAGAAGCCTTTGCCGGAATAAAGCTTAACAGGATAGACGTAAACGCCAGCAAATTCGAGCACATAAACTTCGGCAAGTATTTCAGCAGGGATAGCGCCAACAGGGGCCATGGATTCCAGAGGCAGCATTCGCAATATCCGCAGCGATCCCAGCATTCCGGCAGCGGCATGAACCGCAGGCGCGAAAGCAAAAGCAGGTTCTACAATAAAAGATAAAGCAATACCTCTACGCCTTTTCAAACATTTTTATGACAGGCGTCTCGCGTGTTGCTTTGAATCCGCCCAAAAGGCTTTCCACATCGGCATCTGCAATTTTCAGGCGTGCCAGTACGAACGCGCCGCTAAAAAGCCTGAGCTCTTTTTCATTCTTGTATACTATTGCTGAATTTGCCTGTGCTATATACTCCTTTGCCTCTTGCGCGCTTACTTCCTTAAGATCAACATTGACAAGGTTGGGCCGCTTTGCGCTATCCTGGCTTTTTGTTTCAGTGCCATTTTCAGGTTCGCGCTGAGCAGCAGGCTCCTTCTTTTTGAATAATGTCATAAAATCACTAAAAACCCATCACATCCCCATATATTTATATGTTGCCATGTGATATTCTTTGCATCGTATGAAGTATTGCCTTTTTGGGCAAGGCCATGCGGCCCGCACATTGCACAATCCAGTGCGCCTCATTTATAAATCTGCACGTCAAATGATATAGGGCAAAGTAAGCCTCATTCCTAATCCGCTTTCCAAGCAGATGATCAGATGTTTGACTATGAATATTGGGGCACGAACACGCTGCCAATAAGCCAGAATATGGCCATGGAAGAATACCTGTTAAGCAGAAGCGCTGCCAGCAAGGTAGCCACTGTGCGCTTTTGGAACGTGCCAAAGGACTCGGTCGTCATAGGATATGGCGAATCAAAAGCCAACATCAAGCATATTGACCAGAGCTTTGACCTTGCGCGGCGAATTACTGGAGGCTCGCACGTGGAATTCGATAAGGCGTGCATTGCGTATTCTTTTACCGTTCCAAGGGACGGCAGCTTCAAGTATTTCAATGACATGCGCAAATATTTTGCCGACATACTGGTAAATTCGCTGGAAAAGCTTGGGGTAGAAGATGTTTATGCAGACAACAGGGCTTCAACAGTAAACGTAGACCAGAAAGTAATTGCGAGCCACGCCATATTCTGGGGCGTTGACAGCGCATTGCTGCATGGGCTGCTTCTGGTAGACCACTACGAAGTGGACAAGATATTCGAGCGCATGCTGCTATCAGAGCGCAGGATCGGCAGGCATACCTATTCCGAATATGATGCCCTGAAATCCGCGCCTGCCGCTTCAGAGATAATAAAAAAGGCACAGGGCCTTTCCGGAGCGGAAAGGACAGACGCTGTAAAGCGCATGATTGCGGATGTCGTATTGCTGGAGGCGACTTCAGGAGCGCATAAAAACATTGGTGTTACCGAAGACGTGCTGAAGAAGGCATCAAGGCTCGTTTCAAGCACGCATTCGGATTCGAGGTGGCTCGATATGCGTACGCCGCAGTATAAAAAGGAGGAAGTAGACGCGATACCTGGCGAAAGCCTTGACGGCAAGCTTAAGGAGAACTTGGGCTACTGCATGTATATAGAAGTGGATGACAGGTCTTTCTCAAGGATGACGCTCCCAAAGGAAGAGCTGCATGATTAGTAAAATATAATAAGTGCCCCTTTGTAAGGGAAAGAATGGTTTTCAGCCATCCCGTCTCAGGTATTTTTCCAATACCCTCATGTCATAACTTCGCCGTTCGTAATGCATTGCCTCAACAATGCTCACTGGCGGACGCGCCTCGGACTTTGATTTCATTTCCATTTTATTCACCTCTTAAGCATGATGCCGATGGCGCTCCAAAGGTGACAAGATATATATTCTGCAGGATATATTTAAATCTTCCTTTTAAGAATACCTCTAGTGTGTTTGAACAATGGCCATCAAAAAGCGTTTACATGATGCAAAGCGCGCCTATGGGGATAAACGTGCTGCTGGCAATTTGCCAGCCAAAAGCAACAACGAAAACCGCAAACGCAACGGCAAGGAGCTCAGAAGGGACATAATAACCATAGCCCTGCTTGCTCTGCTGCTCGTTTCGGCACGTCTATATTTCTATACCGGCCCTGTGTTCAGCAACACCCAGGACGAGGGCATCTATCTAAACATGTTTTCAAGCGCAGTATCATCCCACAATGCAATAAGCTTTGCAGCTTACAGAAATGCAAACTTTTCAGACGTCACAAATGCGCTGTTCAATCCGGTGCAGATGTTTGAATTTTATGACGGGTTCGTCATGCCTGAAATAGCGCTCCAAAAGCTTGTCGGCTTTTCCGCGGCTGCAAGCATTGCATACGTGATGCTCTTTTCCGTAATTGAATTGGTATTCATATTCCTAATATTGAGGAAGATCTCTGGGTATCGTGCAGCTGTCATCGGAGGCCTGCTTCTGGCCTTCCTGCCCATAGACGTACTGTTTTCCACACAGGTACAGCCCCTAATCCCCGCAGTCGCGATGATGGCTGCAGCTACATACTTTCTTGTGCTGTCAATTGAAGAAAAGCGCTCAATGCAAAGGCGCAAATACCTGTTCGTATTGCTAAGCGCAATATTCATAGGCCTGGGCTACCTGATAAATCCTGTCAGCCTGTTTCTGCTGTTTTTCGAGGCCATATACTTCTTGGCCGAAGCACTGCACAAATCAAGGCAGGCAGCCATAAGCATTGCGCTGTTGCTCACAGGATTCGTATTGGCATATTCGATAATGGGCTTTGTATATCTTGCGCAGTCCGGAAATTTCCTGCTCTACCCTGCGGTAGAATCCCACATATACGAATACCAGCTTTACACCCAAAGCATAGTAAGATACAATGCCGGCCCTGTAAGCTTTTCCTACGTCACAGGCAGCCCGCTTTTTTACATACCTATAATATTCAATTTTCTCGATGTAGGCATAACCGGCAAGGTTTACCCGCTGTATTATTTTTCCCTGATGGCGTACGCCTTTGTTGCCTTTATACCAATAGGCATCAAATACAGGATAAGATACACGTCGTTTTTCGGGGCAATGGCGCTCCTTTATTACATATTCATGAACATGCCTACAAAATTCCTATACGCAAACGGCCACCTGTCATTTCTAATGATAAGCATGCAGCCCTACATAAGCACTGTGCTGGAGCTGCCAATCATAATAGTGGTTAGCCTTGGCATAAGCAAATTCCTTGGAACAAAGAGATCCAGGATCGGAGCATACGCCCTTTTGGCGCTGATGATAGCGGCAAACGTGCTATTCTTAGCGCATGACACTAGCTTTTATTCGGCTTCGGTATCCACATTGCATTCTTTTATAGCATTCGTAAAGCAGAACCCTAATGCAGAGTTTTATGCCAACCCTATTTTTGCGGGTGAGGTGAACATCATGACAGGGTCTAAATATTCATTGGTCATGCTGCCATCAAACTGCACAAGCGCATTTCTAAGCAATGTGGCAGCCAATGCGACTACCAAAGAGTATTTCGTAGGAGGCGGAACAATAGCCTTCGCGCTAAGCCCGCAGATAGAAAACGCCACTACCTCATGCCTTGCATCATATAGCGGCATAGCGCTCGTGAAAGAATACAAAAACCCTTTCTCTGCATACAGCAATGAAGCCCCGCCGCTTATGATATACGAAGCTAAATAGCGTGATGCCTTGCATGTTTTTATAATAATGCCAGCAAAAAACGAGCAGAACAGAATAGGCAATGCCTTAGAGGACTACAAAAGCCTGCAGCATGCGTATGGCAGCCTTACCTTGGTGGTGGTAACCGATTCGGAGCAAGATCCTACTAATAATACTGTAGCAAAGTTCAATGAAAATTACGCCGACTTGCGGCTTTTGGCAGGCAGGAGCCATGGCAAGGGCGGAGCCATAATCCAAGGATTCAAGTCCGTAATTAACGAAGCCAGCGATGGGGATATAATCGGCTTTGTGGATGCCGACGATGCAGTGCGCGCCGGCCAGATAATCAAGGTGATAAACGAAATAGCAAGCGGCAATGCAGCCTGTGCAGTGGGCTCGCGCAAATGCAAAGGCGTTAATGCTGCTGGCATACCTTTCTCGCGCAGGGCAATGAGCACACTGTATGCAACCCTTGTGCGCTACATGTTTGGCATCAAGATAAAAGACATGCAATGCGGCTGCAAATTTGTAACGGCCAACGCCCTCAGGGCTGTGATTGAAAGGCTTGCCATAGAGGATGTGGTGTTCGACCTCAATATGCTTTACGAACTCAGCAAGGCCGGAAAACCAATAAGGGAGGTGTGCATAGATTACGTCAACGTAAAAGGAGGCATAAGCCCGAGGGTTTTTCTGATGCTGAAGACGACCATAGAATACAGGATATTCGGCTACGCACATTTTGCTAAGCGCACATAAGCGAAATGCCATGGGATAGCTTATACCGCATAAGACGGCACTAGGTAAACCTTTCCTCCGTATTCAAAGCCTATAGTATAGAATGCATCTTCCTTTGGAAACGGCTGCCTTATCAGCGCACTTGAATTGACGCCTGCAGGTGCGATTGTAAAATTGTAAAATACACCTCCAGGCGTTTGGCTTACACTGCTGACATAATAAGTAAATATTACTGGTATGCCGCTTGCAGGGTTCTGCGTAAAAGTCCTTATATCAGTGCCGTTCATAAAGAACGCAAACTTCACGCTGCTGCCCTGCATGCCCGACAGGTAAGCCGAGCCATTCGGAAATGTAAAAGAAAACCATCTAGGAAGGTAATAGCTTTTCCCGTTTTCAGTATAGTTTACCAAATATCTTGAGATCCTGCTGAAGTTGCCCCTATCGGCAGGCTTATTAAGCGGCGTTATTGTAAGTATGCTGGCGTTGGAAACGTTGAAGAGCGACGCGGCGGCATAGGTGTATGAGGAATAGACGCTTTTGAGCGTAGGCGCAGGGGGCGCCGGAGGCCTGCTAGCAATCCCTATGTACGCTACTGCCACTACTATGATAATCACTATTATGGCTAATATGGCAATCCAAGCCTTTTTCTGCATCATTTAACCGAATTTTTATGCCCTGTTAGCATATTTAATTCTTACTAATCAAAGCATAGCAGGCTCAGCGTTAAACGCCTGTGCGAAAATTGGTGCGCGATACCATGAAACTAGTGCTGCTTTACGGTCCTCCTGGCGTGGGCAAGCTGACAGTAGCAAAGGCGCTGTCCGCGATTACAGGCTACAGAATATACCACAACCATATTGCAGTGGAGGCGATCCTGCCGGTGTTTGATTATGGCACAAAGGAATACAACGAGCTTGTAGCCATATACAGGATGGAATTGCTGAAGAGGGCAATAAACTCAAGCATGAAAGGCCTCATTGCGACTTTTGTCTACGCACCAGGCATTGATGACAGGTACATAAAGCGCCTGATAAGGCATGCGGCATCGCACTCCAGCAAAATCTGCTTTGTCAAGCTGACATGCGACAAGAAAGAGCTGTACAGAAGGGTCAGTGACCAGTCAAGGCGCGAATTCAGCAAGATAAAGTCCAAGAAAGCGTTAAAGCGAATGCTTGAAAAGTATGACATAGACGCAGCAATAAGCTATGTGGACAACATGATAATAGACAATACGCGCATAGGCCCGAAGAAGGTTGCAGCCTTAATAAAGGAGCATTACAAGCTCTGAGCGCGCATATGGCTTGTACCAAAGCCTCATGCGACTGATTTGTGCACTGTTATTACCTTTATCTTGTAATGCTTGTTGTCGTCTCTAACCTGCTTGCATATAACCTCTAGGTTTATTCTTCCGGAAGCGTGTTTTCTCACTTCAACGCCTTCCTCACCTGTGGCGCTTATTTCTTCAGAGTCGTATATTGCGTCTATTAGGTCTGCCGAATTTATTTTGCGCCTGAGCATCATTTCGACTCCATGTTTTGTGATGAGGACATCAGAATTAGAGACCATCGCTTCTTCCCTGCCATGCATGCAAGATGCAGAGCCATTACAATTTTCAGTTTCAGATTTGCGTAAGCGAACCATCAACTCATTTTAATATGCAGCTCAAGTTATAAATACCTTCCCGGATGCCGCAGCTGGCTGTACATTTTATTCAAGGCTTTGCTCCTTTAGCCTATCTCGCTCCTAAAGCGTTAAATCTGCTCATAAAGTAGGGTTAGGAGCACACTTTTAGAGCCAAGCCTGCCATAAGATAGATATAAATATTTGGATTAATAGAGTGACTTTGTGGTATTATGACAACATCGTCAACAACGACGGCAAGCCCGTCAAGCGAAACTTCTAAACAAAAAACAACTAAAGCAAACGATCCTGTTTTTGTTTCTATATTGGCACGATCCTTTAGCCTGGGCCCAAGTTCTTTGGATGACACGGTTGGCAAGTCCCTTGCATATTCCTTCATAAATATGAACGATGAAGATCGTGCCCAAACGATTAATTTTCTAAAAGATGTACCAAATATTGCTAAAATATTTGGCTATTATTTGCAAATAAAGATTGTTGATATTGATGATTCGAGAGAGAACACAATACGCATGTTAAGGGATTCCCGTTACCATGAGCTGTCAAAGAAAGTACCACAAGAAATTTCTGATGATGTGCGCAAGGAAATAGAAAATCTTGAAAAAGAAAATGAAAATGTAAAGCGTGGAATGGCAGAAGGCAAACGTTATATGTACAAAGATTCTTTTAAATAGTAGCAGGCTCTGAAAAGGGCTTAATCACGCCTTTTTCCGTTGTCTATAAGGAATATTAATTTTATGATATCAGGCGTATAGCCCCGAGAGGCGCATTGTAGTAAAAACACTGTCCCAGAAGTCTTTATCCATCTGCAAATGCCAACAATTAAATAAAAATATTTATGTTTGACAACTTCAAGGCAGAACCATTCTGCCCGCCTCTGTTATGTTGAATTTTTCATCAATGTATCCAGTGTCCTTTAACTCGCATAGGTGCTGATATATCATGCTCCTAGCCTTCTTCAGCTCCTTTGCCATGCGCTAAATAACCAAGGCAGGAATGCAGGTATTGCGCAAGTCGTATAAGCTTTGATTGCATAATCTGGCTATGGTGAGCAAATGCCTAGGTACGAAATAGCTGAGGATTTGAGTGAAGGAGTAAAAGATTTGAGCAGGGCAAGGCAATCCTTAATAGAAGAAGTCGAAGCGATGATGTTTTATGATGAGAGGGCCGATGCAACCAAGGACAAAGATCTCAAATTGGTTATGGAGCACAATCGCGATGACGAGAAGGAGCATGCAGCGCTGCTGCTAGAGTGGATAAGAAGGCATGACAAGGCAATGGACAAAGAGCTAAAGGAAATACTCTTTTCAAAGAAAGAGCTCAAGGGATTGGGCGATTGAAGGGAATTTGGCACCATTTTTGCAGTAGTGTACGTATTGTCTTCAATTTAAAATTTGCCAAGCCCTGATAATCGCATATCAGAAAAAGCTGTCCCAGAGGCCGGTTTTAGCGGGCAGACACTCTTGGCGACGTTTAAATAATGGCTTTACGTATCCCAAAGCTAACGCTATATCCGGAAATGCGAAGCTCTAAGGTCAAACCCTATCTATAAGCAAGCCTGTCTCCTCGCCAAGAATTTCAAAATGCCTGAAATCCTTTGTAAGTACTGTCGCACCTATCTTTAGCGCTTGCGCAGATATAAGTATGTCAATATCATCTACTTTCTTGCCCTTGCTGATGAGCTTTGCGGCTATTTCAGACGCTTTGATTACATCATCATAAGAGAGAGCCATTGTTTCAATTTGCGTGAAGAAAAGCGAAACCTGTATGTAAGAAGACTTTAAGCCTTTGGCTTCGTTATATTTTTCGCCAAGCAAAACCTCGTATGCGCATAAGGTGCTTGTGTATAACGATTCTGCTTCGCTCATCTTTTCCCTTGCCTGCTTGTTGCCTTTAAGGAACTCTATCACTGCTGAAGAGTCGAGAAAAAGTTTCAGACCCTCACCTTGAAGCGCCTCCTGATCTTAGCTGCATGCATCTGAAGCGATCTAGCCTCATCGCTACGGATTATTCCAAAAAATTTATCCAGGTCCGCAAGCTTTACGCCTTTGACTTTATCAACAAGCTCTAAAACGAGCTTGGTGAAACTTTTGGAACCTTTTATCGAAGCAAGCTTCTTGTACGCCTCGTCGCTTAGCATGATTGTCTTCATAGCATCAATCTATATATAGTCTATATACATATTTATTTCTTTCTACGGTGTGTTTAATTATTTTGTTTTCACGCATATGGAGAAAAGAGCTGCTTATTAATAAGCTCCGAAAGTGGACGCCTATAAAATAACCGCCCCACCGATGATATACAATAATATACATCCCGTTTGATGATACTATCTCTTCTTTGAAAATTTTTTAAACCTGCCCAAGACACCTTCTGGCTTTTCTATTAGCTTATCTGAAGGCTGTTTATCTGATATCACTTTTGCTTCTGCAAAATAAAATCTTTATTTGGTCTTTTTAGGTTTTTGACAATTTTTACTGGAAACTCTTTGCAATAAGATAAGCCACTAATAAGTAGATAAATTGAGCTAGATAATATTAAATAACTATGTTTACTTAAATATACATATATTTACTTTAATACAACGATAAAATGAATACGATTGAATACTTAATACTTAAAATTGCAAAAGAGAAAGGCAAATTCAGCATTGACAACGGGGATAGGGGCGAATTGCGCGATACTGTGCTCCTATTAGCGAAAAAAGGTTATCTTAAAAACCTTGGACATTCGAATTGTAAAGGTATATGGGGATATGAGATTACTAATGAAGGCTGTCAAGCGTTAGCTGATAACAGATCAGACATTTAAAGTATCTAAGGGCTCTGCTATAACTGTATTCTAGATTTAAAAAAGTCTTCAGTGTTTTTATCCATGAAATAAACATAGCAGCCCAGCATTCCACGCGTTAAAAGAACCCTATAAATATTTTTAACATATTTGGTGAAGTCTATGCCCTTCTTCTTCAATTGAGGATCTGCAGAGGCTTTTGGGTTACCTATCCATCTCTTTTCAACTGGATCATAAACTAGATCAGGACCAAATATAACTCCAACATATTCAAACTCAAATCCTTGAATAGTATAAATACTACCAATCTGATTTATGCCATTAGGATCATAAGCCCAGAGCGATGCTTTTGGTATTCCCGGAGCTAATTTTGCCGCATTGTTCTTTGCTTCCCAAGTCATCTTAAAATCTTTTCCTATTACAACGTCTTTTTTGAGTGTTCCGTCAGGATTTGGATCGCTCCAGGGCCAGCAAAATCCTGCGACTAATCTAGCAGAGTTTTGCTTTTCTGCGTTTTTAGCTTTTATTGCCTCGTATAGTTCAACAGGGCTGTCAAATATTCTAAAGTCCATTTTTTCATTCTTTGTAAGATAGGTATGATCCGTTTCGCGTATGTCTAATGTGTTATCAATCCAGTTCATATATCCATCAGAACCATTACACCTGAATTGTGTTTTTAGCTCGAAATCAAAGGTTTCTGCGCCAAATTTATCAGCAGTTTCCTTTATCAATTTGGTACTGCCTATCTCGTCTGGCCTAACTACCTGAAGGTCGTCTATGAAGAAGATGGTCAATTTTGCAGCCCTTATGAGTTCATCTATTTGTGGCATATCAGATCTATAAATGGATTTTGTATACCTAGAATTGCTTGTTTTTCGTATGCGGTGCGCTTCGTCACAGACTAGCACGTCTATCTCATTTTCTTTTACCATCTTAGAAGAGAAACTATTAAAGTATTTGAATAACTTTGCTGCTCTTATGCCAACTATTTTTCTAAGTGTTGTTGTGAATGCAGCGGATCCAGTAGCATGAAATATTGATAAATCCTTATTTTTAGATAGAAGTTCAGCAATTACATTCAATGCAATAACTGATTTGCCAGTACCTGGACCCCCTTTAACTATTATTACAGATTTCTTACTTGATTTTGTAAGCTTTTTCGCCCTATCCAAAATCGTGTTATAAGCCACCAGCTGCTCATCTATTAGATGAAATATTTTTTCCCCCTTTATTGTTTTACTTGTGTGCTCTAGTAACTTCTTACTGGGCCTTATATCGCTATTTGAAAATCGGTTAAGAAGTTCCAACCCATTTCCAGCAGACAATTTTTCTTTTAAGTACTCGCCTAGCTTATCAAAATCTTCTTTTGTAAATAAAGGAAATTCTTTTAATACCGTATCGAACTTCGGAGATAGTAGAACTGGGTTTGTCTGAAATTTTGAGTAATTATGACAATAGCTACAAGATTCTAATCTAATACTTTCATCACGATTGAATACTGATACAAAGTCTTTTACATATAGATGATATTCTCTAACTTGCACAGACGGATGTGCTTCAAGTCGTTCTCTCCCTCCGACAAATGTAATTATATTATCTTGTATATCACTGTCCTTAACGGTTTCCCATTGTTTAAGTTCTATTATGATTGCATTGCTTGTACCATCTCTAGAATTTCCGAATAACATACAATCTAAGCGCTTAGTACTATATGGCAGTTCATACTCTATTACAATTCCGTTATCTCTGAGCGAATAATGTTCCAACACATCCTTAAGCACTCTGAGAGAATTCCTCCAAGAGTTTACTTCTCCTGGGCTCGGACTTCGTAAATAATAATTTTCGTAAGAAAGTTTTAACTTGTCGGCAATTGTGCCATGTAATGCTTCATCTATAAAGTCGTTAGTCAATCCCTCGTATAATTTCATGTTCACAACTCATTATATTTCTTATTTGAACCTTTAGCTTTCTTTATAGGATACTTTACCGCGTTTTTCTTTATTTTCTTTTCGAGTTCGCTAGATAAATCGAACTTGTTCATTTGGGCAAATCTTAATAGAAAATACAAGACGTCCGCAAGTTCTTCGCCTATCATCTGGCGCTTACTGGAATTTGACATTATCTCTTTAATATCGCCTTCTCTTTTAAATCTGAAGATATCTAAAAGTTCACTAGCCTCCGTTGATACACCTATCGCAAGGTCTTTGGGATTATGAAACTGGTCCCAATCGCGCTCTTCGCAAAACTTTTGCACTTTGCCCTTCAGCTCCTTTATAGTCGTTGAATCATCTCTCATTCTCTCATCTAAGCCCATTCATTATTTTAACCACAGATTTTAACTTTCTTTCCTTCTTTTATGTGTTTAGCCTGTTGAATTCTCTTCTATAACATGTCCTTTACCTTATGGGGGTATAGGGGGATATAGATAATTATACTATAGAGAAACAATTCACTTATAGACAAGCCCTGAGAGAATGCTCTCTTCTCGATAAGGAACCCGCCGTTATTTTGCTGTCCGCTGCGATAAATTTGCTATTAAACCGCATTATCTATATATAAAATAAGAATCACTAATAGTGTACAGTATATCCTATTGCCTTTACATATTGGTTCTAATTTTTGATATAATACTTATAACTAATAAAGAGTAATATGACAAGGATAAAAACTATGATGTACCAAGCAATAAAAGCTAATACCATCAATATTATTAGAAGTATTATTACAGCTAAAATTAGTCTTATATAATCTACAGAGTCAAATTTGGTTAAAGGCTTTGCTTCTCCTACAGATAATTTAAGGAATAGTGTAGGCAAAAACTTTAGGATAGTAAATGAGAGATAATTCTCTTTCTTATTTTTTGCCAAAACATCACTTATTTTAATTGTCTCTTTAATGAAGGAATAATAGGTGTTGCCTCCTTTCCTATAATAAAGAGTTTATCTGAAACTTTTTCAACTTTATTAAATATTCTCCCCATGAAATTATTTACGCCTAAATTAGCCTCCATATAATCCTTGGCTCTTCCTGTCGCATCTTCTTCGTCATAGACGATTTCGACACAAGAAGCCTTCTTTAATTCTTCTTCCTTTAATAGACCCCAGGCCACAAGTGTTTTCATATCTGTTTCCGTATTCAAATTATTTAATTCTATCATTCTATCGTCTACAGAACTAATTGCAGTTATAGGTATATCAAACCATGTTCCAGCAATGCCACTTAATGCACTCTTCTTTTCTTCACTTGTTAACTCTTTTGCTCCAATTTGATATAAAATCAGGAAATAAAGCTTTTTATTAGTCACATATACATTAGTTGCAGTAAAAGATATCGGGAATTCCTTTCTCTCTTTCCCTAACACTTTTTTTATCTCCGCTTCCTTCATAAATACTGTTGGCATTATTGTTCTACTTTCAAATTCTATTCTTTCATTTTTATCTAGCTCTCTAAAAATACCTATATGATTCCCCATAATATCCCTAGCTATAATATCAATAAAAACTAATAAAAATATTGTCATTTGCGTTACTTTATAGGCCGTTGAATTTTCCCCTATAACATGTATTTCATCTTTGGAGAAGATATAGATAATTATACTATAGGGGAACAATCCATTTACAAGTAAGCCCTGAGAGGGAATTGAACCCTCAACCTCCTGTTTTCCTGATTTAATTCTTGATTAAACTTCTTTTCAAGAAGTTTACAAGACAGGCGCTCTGCCATTGAGCTACCAGGGCACCTTTCGCTCTTTTATTTACCTGTTAAACCTATAAATTATTTCCTTTTTAGTCAATGAGTTTGATATGTATGCCTATTACTCCATACTGCCGTTCTTCCTCCTCAGTATAGTATTCCCTCTGCCGATTGATCTGCTCTTCAATGCTTAAATCCTGTTCATGCCCGAACTTTGACTTTTCGAAGTTTGAGAAAAGGTCACGGAAAGACCTGAAAATAGACAGCCCTATAACCTCGACTTTGATTTTTTCTGTTTTTTCCGGCAATTTGCTGAAAATTATAATGTCTCCAATCTTTACGCCTCTTCTTTTTTCATCGTATAAGCGAATTTCTATTGATTTTTTCCCATTCTTTATCTTTTCAAACGGTGCAGGATTTAGGGACATTTCATGCATCATATAATTCACGTTTATTTTAGCCTATGAAAAAGCCAATGTACCTTATGGCTATCGAAGCCGGCTTCTTCAGCTGCCTTATCTTGGACAGTGACTCTACTATGAAATCCAGGTTCCTCTTTTCTATCGCCTTTGTAGCTGCAAGCATCGGCGGATATAGAAGCAATGCAACTATTATGTTTACAAGCACAGCTGCCCTGCTGTAATGCATTGCAATGGTCAACGCGAAAAGCACTATGAAAAGCATAATTGCAGATAGTGTCAGCCTTCCAAGCCTTTTCCACTCCATTCTTATGGAAAACTGGCTGTGCAGGGCCTTTATGTAGAGCAGGTCCATCAATATCGGGCCGACGGCGAATACTGCAATAAGCGCTCCTGCAACCTTTTCATATGGCACAAGTATTGCCAGAAGGGCTACCTCTGCAACCACTACTACTAGCTGGTATTTCATGAACCTCTTTGTATCGCCGTTGCCTATTATGAGCTGGCCCGCAAAGCTGCCTATCAGCCCTATTACTGTGCCTACCGATATGAAGGCGAAGTACAAAGGCGCTCCAACGTATGCGCTTCCGAAAAGAAGCCTTGTCAAGGGCTTTGTTGTCGCTACAGCGTAAGCGAGTATCGGCAGGAGGAAGATGAAAGCGTAGAACACGCTGTTGTTGTAGATTCCTGCAATCCTCTTGCTTATGGATTCGTTGGTTAGCGTATAGGAGAATGCGGGAAGTATCACGAATGTCATGGAAGTCATTATGAGCTCAAAGAACCTTCCAAGCTTGTATGCTGCCCCATAGCTTCCAACCACTGCAGTAGTGGCGAACACTCCAAGCAGCAATATCGCAAGGCTTGTTGTTCCGGATATGGCTATGTTGGAAGTAACTACAGGTATTGAAAACGAAGCCAATTCCTTGGATATTGCCTTTTTGAATCTAGGCACGAAAGTGCCTATATTTCCATAAATGTTAAGGATTGCATAAACAAAGCCTATCAAAAGGCTTATTGCTAGGCCCGCGACAGCTCCAAGCACTCCGTAGCCAAGAAGTACCAGTGCAACAACGAATATTGCCTGCGATATTGCATAGACTATGTTTGCAATTGAAGAGTGCCTTGTTGAGCCCAAGCCTACAAGCACAGCTACTGAAAGGTTGAAAAGAACCGAAAGCAGCACGCACACAGCAGCTATTATTATTGGGTAATACATGCTCGTATTGTGGTATACTGTGCTGGCAAGCACTCCGCTTATTGCTATTCCTATCAGCATTATGATTAATGATATTATTCCTGCGATTGCGAACCCGTTAGACACGAGCTCCTTCTTTCTTTCCCTGCCTACCTCCTTTTCTGACAGCTTTTTCCTGAGCGCAGTGCCCATGCCGAAGTTGCCGCCCATGCCAAGGAGCGTGTAAAGCGCTATTACTATGGTGTATATTCCGTAATCAACTGGCTTCAGGTATCTGGCCAGGAAAATCAGCAATAGCAGGGTGACCACTGCGCTGATTATCTTGCTTGAAATGAAAAAGCTGCCGCTCCTCAAGGCCTTAGAGCCGAGCTCTCTCACTTCAGCAGTCCCTTCCTGATACTCCATTCCAATCTATGTTTAGGATTTCAAAAACTAAAGCTAAATAACAGATGGAAAACGATAAATAAAGTTTTGACATCTTCAAAACTGCAAAATTTAAAATCTAATCTTATCGCTTTTAATAAGGCAACTTTAATTCATTGCTTGCAGCATGGTTGAACCATTTTGGCATAACCCCTAATAAAAAGATAATGCTTTATATTTTATGCTCTGTATCTAAATATGATGTGTGATGCAGTTCAATGCTTTTAGAAAGATAAAAATAATCTATTCGCGGTGGTATTGCCATAAACAGGCATGTATTTGATTAAAACTGGAGCCGTATTATCAATTGATTTTATGAGAGAATTATATATACCAAACAAAAACCACACTATAGGGTATTCAGGCAACAAAATATACAAACCCATGAAACAAATTTCTAATGCTATCGAAAAAGCAGAATTATACAAAAGAATCGAAGAATTTAGGACAACTAAAAAATGGGAGCATATAGCAAGAATAAATCAAACTATCGCACTTTCAGTAAATGAATATTTCAATAAGCTCGGTTCCGCATTTACTCTCTTGCCTTTGACTACTAGGATGATATCTTCTCCAGCCGCATTATACGGCAAAGGGCACATAGACTATACTAGCGACACTGTCCCGGTAAAGTTAAAATGGTTTAATTTAAAAAAAGACATATTTTTATCTGAATCTTCTCAAATCTATCTAGAACTACACCTAATAAATGAAAATTTAAATTCTGTCTACTCAATATACAATTCTTTCAGAAAAGAGAAATCAGATGCTACACACTTAAGCGAATTCCACCACATCGAATTTGAAGGTAAAATTTCGCAAAAGGAAAACATAAGGGTAATGACCAAACTTATCTTTAATACTATAAAGAAATTATTGAATAATAATATTGAAGATTTATCCTACTTTTTATATGATGAGGATATAGAAGATTTAAAAAAATTGTCAAATTCAACAAAAATAAAAGAAATAACTTTTGATCAAGCTTTAGATGTGCTTTACACGTCTACCAAAAACCCAAAATATAAAAAATTCACTACAAAATATTTTGGCTCATGGGAAGAAGTAAAACTTACTAAAGAACTGGATAATATGGTAATAATTTCAGAGTTCCCATTGTATGAAGTGGCATTTTACCATGCCCCAATAATAGACAATAAAAATCGCGAGGTCGCAGACAACTCAGATTTCATCTGGCCATATTATCGTGAATTTGCAGGAAGCGGGCATAGGGTTAGAAATATGTCAGAACTGCTAATCAAAGCTAAAAAATTCAATCTTCCAAGAGAAGATTATAAATATTATATACAGTCTAGAAGTTCACTAACATATAAAGAAACATCTGGATTCGGTATCGGATGGGAGCGCATGCTGCAAGGATTGCTTAAGATGCCTTATATACATTCTGTGGCTACATTCCCTAGGGTACATAATACACTTTATCCTTGATGTCAGGATTGGTGTTATGTTTGGCCAACGAAATAGAAAATTTATATCAAATATACCCATGGCTTAAAATTAATCATAGCGTTGAGGAGTACATAGAACCTCGCTATTATAACAGGTTACTTAAGGATTATATATTCGAAGGCAAAAGCGACATAAATATTTTCAAAAATTTTCTGAATGGTATTGATAAAAATAAACCTATCAAGGCTTTGGAACTCGGATGCGGTTCCGGGAGAGCCACAGAAGTATTCATAAACTATTCAAAAAATAAAAATTTTGATTTGAAATTAGTTGATTTAAGTAAAAATATGCTGGATTTTTCCAAGCGGAGATTTCAAGATTCCGGAAATATACAGTTCATAAAATCTGATTCTATAGATTTCATAAAAAGAACTACGCAGGTATACGACTTAATATTCAGTCTATGGAGCTTTTCGCATTCTGTGCACCAGAACCTTATAAAAAAAGGCATGCCAGAAGGAAAAGTTTATGTCAAAAACGTTCTTAAAAAAATGGTAAAAACTAATATGGCTGATAATTCCAAATTTTTTCTTATACATTTCGATTCGCTTTCCGAAGAGCAGAAAATATTAATGAGGCAATGGAGAAAAGCATTTCCGATATATAAAGAAATCAGGTTTCAAAGCCCGTCAAAACGCCTAATAGATGAGGCATTCAAAGAACTAAAAAATGAAGGCATTATAAAACTTAAAACAAAGCACATTGTAGGAAAAGCCATACACTATACGTCATTCGGCGAAGCTTTGGAAATATTTTTTAATTTCCACATGGAGTCTTATTTTAACAAAAGCCCATTGCTTCCTGAAATGATCAACGAGCTAAAGGAGTATTTTACAAAATTTGCTAATAGTAAAAACGAAATCAAAATCAAGCCAGGCTGTTTCGTATATGAGGTTGAAAAATATGGCTGACCAAAAATTCAATAAAAAGGAACTATACAAAAAAATGGAAAAAGAATTAAATTTGGACGGGACATCAGATAAGCTTGCCAAAGCACCATTCGAAAAGGTAAAACCGATACTTATCCAGATGGCCAGAATCCGTTCGGCAAATACAAAACCTGCAGAAATTCTTAAAGACTACGAATCAAAAGGTGATTTTTACGGAGTAAGCAGCATAAACCCTAAAAAAATTCTTGAATTTGGAATGCTATTTTATTCTGTCCTGCCTTCAAACATTGTCCCTGTCGAAGTGTCGCCAATAATGCCAATTGGGCTCAATTCCGTCTTGACAAAATTAAGCCAAGACATATCATTGGCAACAATAAACAATTCAGAAGTAGTGAGCGACCCTACAACTCCATTAGTTCTCGAATGTGCAAGGATTAAAAAATACAGGGCCATGTCTAGAGGTGAAGTAGCCGAAGACGCACCCATAGAGCTTGCAACTATGAAAAGGGTTTTAAGGCTACAGCCTTTCGATAAAAGCAAAGGCTATATGCAGCATTTTAATTTGCTGGGCATATGCTCTGCTGGTCGCCACAAGGATTCTACACCAATCATAATAAAATTTATGGAAGAGCACGTTAGCGTATGGCTAGACTTTATAGAAAAGTTAAGGGCCAATGGCTACACATTCAATAATGTCAGTTTAAAATTTTCCGATGCGGGATTTTTGGATTACATAATTAAAAAATTCAATCTGCCTAGGGAAACAATAGGCAGAAATGCTTTCAATGAAGATTTTGATTTTATAAAAGAATACTCTATACCTTTGCCTAAAGAGGTTGACTCAATAGGTGATATGATAAAAGCAAACCCCGATAATTTATACTCCTCTTATGGGAAATCATACCTATTTGCTATAGAAAAATTATTGTTGGAAAAATTAAAAAACAAATATAAAAACGTAAAGTTTAGTTTCGATTTTGCAAGAAAAGCTGGCCTTGGCTATTACAATAACGCTTGTTTTCATATATTCGGTTCCAATGGCGAAGGCGAAACTATACAAATTGCAGATGGTGGCACAGTTGATTGGTTGGCAAAGCTTACAAATAACAATAAAGAGCAATGTGTCACTTCAGGGTTCGGTGCAGAACTAATACAAAAACTTTTCTATGACAATATAAAATAAAAAATGCCAAAACGATGATTATATGCAAGCTAAAATTGGAGACCTGGACAAGTTGGACTACAATGAGTTAATATCTATCGTAAAAGAAACCAACAGGCCTCCAGGCGGCAAAAATACTGTTTTTGAAATTATAAACAGGCTGATGGTATCCCAAAATACATCAATATTAGAAATTGGCACCAGTACTGGATTTACTGCTATAGAAATTAGCAGGTTCGTGAAAAGCAAAATAACCTCTGTAGACATAAATGAACTTAGCCTAAAAGAAGCTGGCAGAAGAGCCAAAGGCGAAGGGTACACTAATATACAATTTGTAAAAGCCGATGTTACAAAGCTCCCTTTCAAAAACGAGTCATTTGACGTTGTCATAGTGGGGAATGTGCTCTCCTTACTGCAAAATAGAGAAAAGGCAATAAAAGAATGCATGCGTGTTTGTAAAAAGGATGGGTTTATAGTTGCGATACCTATGTATTATTTAAAAAGGCCAACAAAAAAACTTGTAAACGATGTTTCAAACGCTTTAAAAGTTAAAATAACTCCTTTATACAAAAAAGACTGGGTTGACTTTTTCTCCATAAATGGCCTGGAAATCTACTGGTCCAAAAATTTCAAATTCGATTATATAAAAGATAAAGTAGTTACTTCATTTGTAGATTCGCTAATCAACAAATCCCGCATGAAAGATATAGATAGTGCAGTTCTGCCAAAATTGCATGGTAAATACAAAAAATACATGCTATTATTCAGGGATAATCTGTCCATTATGGGCTATACCATACTTATATTATCCAAGCACAGGGTATGGGAAGATCCGGAGCTTTATACTTCAACAGAAATCTAGCTTTCACTCCCTAACTCCAGATTCCAAAAATTCAAATCTATTGTCTTCAGAGTCAAGTGCAGCTTTTACCCCAATTGGGACTGTAATCTGCGGATCAGTATGTCCTATGTCCACTCCGAATAATATCGGGAACGAATATCCGCTTGTCCTTTCAACCAGCTTTTGCTTTAATAATTCAAGGTCTTCTTGTGTGTAATAAGGCCTTCCGAAGACCATTCCCTTGATTTTTTCAAAAACGCCCAGCATCTCCAATTGGCTCAAATACCAATCCACATAGGGCAAAGGATCTCCTTCCTCAAAATTCTGGCCTTCGGATATTTCCAAAAACAATATGCTGCCATCGTAATCCTGCCAGTATCTAGTTCCTGCCAAGTGGGCAATTGATTCTATGCAACCTCCCAAAATCCTCCCTTCTGCTTTTCCCTGCTTGATCCACTCAAATCCTTTGTTTTTCTCTAATTTTCTCGGCCGTGTCAAGTCCAGCTTCTTGCTCCAATCCAAAAATTCGCCAGTCCATTCTTTTGACGGATTGACTTTACCTATTGGTTCTGTTGAAGCAACTGCCTTATTGAAATAATCTAGGGTATAATCCAATGGCTTGGGATATTCTCCAAACTGCGTGGCTGCGCAGGGCCCATAAAAAGTTACTAAATCTGCCTGGGTATTAAACGCATGGTGAAGTATCGTATTGTCCGAGTACCCGCAAAAAATCTTCGGGTTTTTCTTTATCTCATCAAAATCCAAATACTTTAGCGTCTGCGTAGCAACCGTTCCTCCGGTAAGGGCTATTATCGCTTTTACCTCGCTATCTTTAAAAGCGTCCATTATGTCCCTGGCGCGTTCAATAGCAGTCCCGGATTCCCACAAGTTCACCTTTCTCGTGCATGAGAATTCTTTAACCTTATAATTCTGCGATTCCAAAAACTTTATTGCGTTATCGAGCCTGTGCTGAAAATAGAGCCCTGCAGAAGGCGCAATTATTCCTATGGTGTCTCCTTCGCTTAGCTTTTTTGGTTTTTGCATGGATATAGTTGAATCATAAAAAATATAAATGCCTCCTTTAGCCATGCAAAATTTTGTGGTTTAAAGCAATATGGCTAAAATATGCTAATTATCTAAAAAGATAAATAAAAAAGAAAAAGAAAAGCTCCAATCACTTTCCGAAATACGCTTTGACATTGGGCCTTGTGAAGTACCATAGTATTACTATGCCTATTATGGTGCCTATTGGTATGTCTATAAGATCAAGCACTCCGCCAATCATTATGAGTATGCGCGCCCAGTTCTTACCTGTGAAAAGTGCCAATCCTGTTACGATTGCGAAAATGCCCACTATTAGCACTATAACGCCAAATGCGGCGCCCAATATGCCTATCAAAGCACCTGACACTAGCCCTAATGCGACGTAAATTATCCCTACCAGTATCTGGAACACTGCCAGTATTGTTACGCCTTTTGGCCTATTGCCCCTTCCTGCACCGAACTTGCCGACCTGCGCCTGCATGCCCGGCTGCGCCATGTTGTTGTCTGCCATTGACATCAATTCACCGTTCAGAATTGAGAAGAAAAATTTAAAAATAGCGCTGTAATCCCTTTACAGAATAAAACAGAAAAAATCAAGAAAAAGCAACGATTACTCGTATTCGTTAGGGACTTCCAGCTCCTTATGCCCTGCTTCTTCCAACTTTACGTTTTCTATCTGTGCGTTGCCCTCCTTGTAAGCGTAGTGCACTCCCTGCTTTTCATTCTGCACGTTCCTGTGGCTCCCGTCGCAGAAAGGCTTGTGCTTGGACAGCCCGCACGCGCACATGTGAAGCTCGAAATTCTTCAGCTTCTCGTCGCTTGTCAGGTTCGCGAATCCTGGCACTTCGCCAAGCTTCACAACAAACGGATGGTTCCTGTCATGCCTTACATATCTGCTCATCTATTTCACCTGTGCAGCTTTTGTTTTTAAGCTTATTAAGCGTTGGCACTAATGCTTGTGGAAACCAATAAAACCAAAAATAAAAAGAACCAGAATGCTGCAGGAGCTCATATGTTGCTCCTGTCAGCGTTGAACATCTTGTGGCTTTTTGGCTTTAGCTTTGAGAGTATGTACTTGAAAGCCAATTCCGGATTGCTTGCCTCGCCACATGAGTATATATCCAATGTCGCATAGCTGCTCTCAGGCCACGTATGCAGGGCTATATGGCTCTCTTCTATCAGCGCTATAACCGAAACGCCTCCTGGTATGCCATTGTATGCAGAAAACTTTTTCGTAAGCAGCTCTATTATGTGCATGTTTCCTATTTTGGCGGAATCCACAACCAGCTTTGTCAGGAAATCGAGGTTTGCGGTGAATCGCTCTTCAACCTCGTACATGTTTCCATATACATGTTTTCCCACAATCCTTGGGCGTTGCCTCTGTACGATCTGCGTCTCAGCTATTTTTGCCATCTTTTCTTCACCTATGACCCGTTAAGAGCGGTGCATAAATGCTTATAAAGAAACGTAAATGCTTAAAAAGTTTATTAATCAATTGAAACAAAAATCCAGTAAAGCAAAACATAAAAGTAAACAAGCATGTAACAGAGTACATGCATTTTTGAGCAGGATTTTGCATCCTCATTGGCATGCCGCCATCCTGTGCGCGCAATACGCTTAAATATTATATGCGCATGAGTTGTGAGTGATTTGCATGGAACGCATAGACAATCAGGCTTCGCAAAAAGAGCAAAAAATGGAAAGGATCGAGGTCAAAGAAGCTAACGAGATAATAGGCAAGCAGTATAAGGTTTTGGACCACGGCTTCATAGCGCTTGTAGACTACATGGGGAACGATTCTTCAATAGTGCAGGCTGCAAGGGTGTCCTATGGTGCAGGCACCAAAAGCATCAGGGACGACAGCGGGCTTATAAGATATCTGATGAGGCACGAGCACACAACCCCTTTTGAAATGGTGGAGTTCAAGTTCCTGGCGCGCATGCCGATATTCGCCGCGAGGCAGTGGGTCAGGCACAGGACAGCCAGCATAAACGAGTATTCCGCAAGGTATTCCATAGTAAAGGACGAGTATTATGTGCCTGAGCTCGCGCAGATACAGGCGCAATCAACAACGAACAGGCAGGGCCGCGAAGCAGGAAAGCTATCCGCCGAAACGCAGGAAGCTACTGCCAAGGACATAAAGGCCTTTTCAGGCAAAGCATATGCGCTTTATTCGGACCTGATAGAGCGCGGCGTTGCAAGGGAACTTGCAAGGATGGTGCTGCCATTAAATTTCTATACCGAATGGTATTGGAAGAGCAACCTGCACAACACATTCCACTTCCTCTCCCTGAGGCTTGACCCTCATGCGCAATGGGAGATAAGGCAGTATGCAGTGAAGATGGGCGAAATTGTAAAGAGCGTAGTCCCGGTAGCATACGCTGCATTTGAGGACTTTACCCTTAACGGTGTAAGGCTTTCAAGCAAGGAGCAGGCAGCTGTGGGCATGATTCTAAAAGGCAGCTCTGTCGAGGAAGCTTGCTCAAGCGCAAAGCTAATGCTGCGAAAGGAGGACGGCAAGCCTGTAAAGACTGGCGAAGGGCCGGAGTTTATAGAAAAGCTGGCAAAGATAACGGAAAAGGCAAAGTCGCTTGGCTAGCGGCTATGCAAATCAAACTGGCATGACGTGCGCCGAGAATTCAGAAATATTTAATAATATTATCAAGAAAAGATAAATGCTAATTAAGAATGTTTTTAGGGCTTAATCGGCCAATTACCAATAAAGGTGCAATCAAATGGGAAAGTTTCCTTTAGCAGACGCAGAATTGTCTAGAATATGGATATGCAGGAGGTGCAAGACGCGCAACAAGGCCGGCAGCAAGATGTGCCGAAAGTGCGGTTACAAGGTTCTAAGGCCCAAGAGGAAAGAAGCGAGGTCCAAGAAGTAACGATTAATCGTATGAAGGTGCTAAAATGGCGGATCTAAACCCAACAGAACAGATTATAATGAAGGCGCTGCAGGAGCTCGGTGCAACAAATGAAAAGACAATAAAGACTGCGGACGACATTATGAAGAAGTCCAACAGGCCAAAAGGTCTTGTAACGAACGCTCTTGTAGAACTTACAAAAAAAGGCGTGATAAAGCGCGTTGCGCGAGAGAAGGCTGCAGGCTATTACATACTGAAGATGCAATAATACATGTATGGTGCATTCCGTGGAAGATAAACCTGATGAATTTGTTGATTTCTCTGTGAGATACAAGGAATGGGTCGCGATAAGGAGGCTTGCAATAACAAGCGCTACAAAGCCGGAGGAGATAGCGTACCACCTTGCAGGCATACGCTCTTCTATAGACTCGAAGATGTTCCAGATACTCGGCATAGATGTAGGCATGATTGAAAAATATGCAAAGGATGCGACTTCAGGCATGCGCTCAGGGTTCCCTTCGCTGCTCGAAGCAACGAAGCTTGTAGAACAGCCTGATGCAAAGAAAATCATAGTGGATGCATGCCCTTCCCCTACGCTGAAGCCTTTTGCAAGGACATACATGCTTAACAGGCTTATAGCAAGCGTAGGCGTAGACACGTCCCTGAGCCAGCTCGCCCTTTCAAAGACATTCAAGTACCTGAAGCCACCGAAAGCGCCTGGAAGAATGGCAAAGGGCCTCAAGCCACTAGCGTAACCTATTCTGAATACAGCAGGGATTACAGCCTCGGCCTAAGAACATGGCGCTCGCCATTCTCCACGAATTCCGCTTCCCATGTCCCGTTCACGTTGCGCCTCCTTATAAGGAACCCTTCGGGCAGCTTTCCCCTGAGCATCTCTGCATCCATGTCTATAAGGCTCTTTTCCTCGTCTATCATTGACCTTCTTGCATCGCCCAATATGAGCTTTTCATGGATGGGCTCGTAGTCCTGCGCTTTTAAGGGAAGCCCCTCCTTTCTGTCGATTCCGATAACTAGGTTCCTGGCTACTGATTCCTGCGTGGCTGCTATCTCCATCTGGTAAGCCAGAGCAACCATCCCGCTTCCGAAGAACGCACACGCTCCTGCATCGCCAGGCTGAACTTTGCCGCTCTTGAGGAGGCTGGCTATCGCCACTACTGTAGAGCTGGTATACGAGTTGCCGACCTGCGCCGGCAGCACCAGTGCGTCCTTTATGTGCATGTCATCGAGAAACTTTTCGAATTCCGGCTGCTTCTTAAGCTTTCTCAGCCATTCCCAGTATGCGTTTATCTCCTTGTCAGATTCTATATAGGGCACTATGTCAGTATCATGCACGCCACGGAATTCCACGAGCTTTCCGGTGAAAAGTTCAGCAAGGCCCCTGCTTCCAAGGGGGCTTGCCCCTAGGGACTCCCTCTTCTGCATGGCCTCGAACATGTCCGGCTCGTAGTTCCTGAGGTAGTGCTCGAAAAGGAAGCTAGCGAAGTATATGGCCTGCTTGGGGAAAGGCACATGGCTTATGAAGAACTTCATTTTCTCCATGTATTCGTCGCCATAGATGGCTTTGTTGCTCCTCTCCATGTTGCCCAGTGCCATGGCCACCGCATAGACATAGCCTTTCTCCGAGAACTTTCCGTGCACGAACGGGGTATCAGCTCCAAATTTTGTGAAATCCGGGAAAGGCACGTTGAACCTCCCGTACGCGCCCTTGTAGTTTATGCTTACGAGCTCTGGCTCTGTGGTTACCCACATAAGCGTAGCTGCGCTTCCCTGCGTTGTCTCGGCATCCGGAGCCCTTTTGCTGTCATATACTGCAGTATCGGCAGATATTATTATTGCCGAGCTGCCTATGCCGAAGCTTGAATTTGAATATATCTCACTAAGGGCGCTCGAAAGCGCCAGCCCTGCGCCCGCGCATGCAAAGGTGTTCTGCTGCAGCCCTGAATTTTTCAGTGCCTCGACATACGGCCTGTACCTTTTTTCATCCTCTTCAAGAAGCCTCGAGTACACAAGGCCTAAGGCTATCTCTGCTTCAGGCCTGCTGAAATCCGGATTGCTCTCAGTTGCATAGTATACGCTCACTGGCTTTTCAGCGAAAAACTTCTTCCTGCTGCTTGGATCGGAATCGACGTTCTTTATGAAAGAATATATGGCATTTGCAGCCATGGTGACGTTGGACTGCGAGTATGTCGGAAGCCTGGCCTTCTCTATGCCCAGCCCCTCCTTTATCTTATCAGGCTCAATGGCCCTTTTGCTTTCATCAAGCTTGGCATTCAGCGCGTTAGCGAGCTCGACATAGCTGAAATATGTCTGCGGCGCCTCCACTATGAGCTTGTTTATGCCTATCTTGGGGTCTATCCTTACACGCATTACTTCGCTTTCAGCTTGCAGTTGCCTTGCACCTTCAGATTGTTCAGTCTTATAAGCCATCATGCAAATCGTAAGTGATTGAAAGATTCATGTTAAAAAGACGAAGTAGCAGTTAGACAATCAACGATTGCTGCGGCGCTAACATTTTTACTCTTTCTGCGACTGCTCTATTTTGCTCCAACAGCTGCCAGTGCTCCGGCAACGGGCTTGCAGGTAGAGGCAGCATAACGCTACGGAACTTTGAGTGGCATGTGCATTTTCAACGTGCTACCCCTGCATATCGTTCCAGCACAACAGCTCTTTGCAATGCCAAACCATTTTCAAAATATCAAATTCTAAAATGGCAAGCCTAGTTCAACCGCTAACGCTACTTCTTCAACTATTGTTGAAAGTAACGCTCTTGAGCCATTACGTTTTAACTAACCTAATACGGTCCTTAAAGTAGGTGCAACATAGATGATACCTATTTAATTTTAATATGTCCCTTATATTTACATAAGGTTTGTTCGCATGAGGCCCTTTGCAAAGGTATTTCTGCCTGTCTTTTGCATGACACTTTTATTGATAGCTGCCGACCCCTATGCAGTTACACTCACTCTTTCAAACGGCAACGTAATAGCGTATGGCAACACGGATCTGATAAAGGCGATCCCTTCCAACTCTATGAATGTTACTGAGATATCTATAAACAATATAGTCGTTGCAAACACTTTGACTGCAAACACTGCCTCTACATTCAATTTCGAGGCGTATGGCACGATACACTATTTAAATTCCAACGTGATTGCAGGCAATTCCTACGCAATAAACGCAATAAGCACCAATTCGGTGAATTTGGTGCCTTTAGGCTCTGCACAAGGCAGCATTGGCGATATAGTATCAAATACGATTTCAGTTACAAAGGCTTCCCCTCCACTAATCATATCGGTGCCTTTGGACAGAATGACCTTCGCTTACGGCACGTTTACCCAGTTTAACCAGATACCTGTAAGTCTTTATGCCAATAACGCGCTTGTATCGAACACCATAATAGGAATACACAATTCAACCATCCCCCGCTTTGATTATCCGGAAGGCGTAGCCTTCTCCCCTAACGGTGCATATGCTTACGTTATGAACTATGATAACAACACAGTCAGCATAGTCAATACCTCTACACGTTCCATAATTTCAACCATCTCAGGCTTTCATCATCCGGAAGGCGTAGCCTTCTCCCCCAACGGTGCATATGCATACGTTACGAACTCTGATAACAACACAGTCAGCATAGTCAATACTTCTACACGTTCCATAATTTCAACCATCTCCGGTTTCTACTTTAATACAGAAACATATGGCGTAGCCTTCTCCCCTAACGGTGCATATGCATACGTTACGGACTATAATTTTAACGGCGAGGTCAGCATAGTCAATACTTCTACACGTTCCATAATTTCAACCATCTCTGGCTTCTTCTACGAACCATCTGGCGTAGCCTTCTCCCCTAACGGTGCATATGCATACGTTACGAACTATGATGACAACATAGTCAGCATAGTCAATACCTCCACACATTCCATAATTTCAACCATCTCCGGCTTCAATGCACCCTTCGGCGTTGCCTTCGCCCCCAACGGTGCATATGCATACGTTACGAACTCTGATAACAACACAGTCAGCATAGTCAATACTTCTACACGTTCCATAATTTCAACCATCCCCGGCTTCTACAAACCATCTGGCGTTGCCTTCGCCCCCAACGGCGCCTATGCATACGTTACAAACTCCAATAACAATACAGTCAGCATAATAAATACTGGGTTTGGCTCGTATAAATTCTCTGCTGCAGGCACATATGCGCTTAATGCCAATACGTTGGGCAATGCCAATTACACATCGAATTCGTTATCCATTGCATTTAACGTGATCAACGAATCAATTGCTATAAATACATCAGCAACAACTACTTCGTATGCATACAACGCTAAGGCTCCGTCAATTACTGCTTCTTTAAAAAGCAATTCGATTTCTGGCAACGTATTGAATTCGCTCGCATTCAATTTCAATTCCGGCACTGGCAACATCATAACTTATAACAATGGCAATTCCCTAAAAGTGCAGATGCCATCAAATTCTTTATTTGCTACTGCTGGAAATTACCTATATACCATATCTAGCAAGATGCAGAATGACTTTTTGAACAGCACCAACACAATAACAGTCTATAACGATATTATTCCCAACTCTATAAAGATATCAATACTCAAGGCTGTGCCTGCTGTATCGCTCAATACTCCAAGAAATACAATCTACAATGGTTCATCCGTTTTAACCCGCTATGGTACATTCACCCAGCTTAATCAGATACCTGTAAGTCTTTATGCAAATAACGCGCTTGTATCGAACACCATAATAGGAATACACAATTCAACCATCCCCCGCTTTGATTATCCGGAAGGCGTAGCCTTTTCCCCTAACGGTGCATATGCTTACGTTATGAACTATGATAACAACACAGTCAGCATAGTCAATACTTCTACACGTTCCATAATTTCAACCATCTCAGGCTTTCATCATCCGGAAGGCGTTGCCTTCGCCCCCAACGGTGCATATGCATACGTTACGAACTCTGATAACAACACAGTCAGCATAGTCAATACTTCTACACGTTCCATAATTTCAACCATCTCCGGTTTCTACTTTAATACAGAAACATATGGCGTAGCCTTCTCCCCTAACGGTGCATATGCATACGTTACGGACTATAATTTTAACGGCGAGGTCAGCATAGTCAATACTTCTACACGTTCCATAATTTCAACCATCTCTGGCTTCTTCTACGAACCATCTGGCGTAGCCTTCTCCCCTAACGGTGCATATGCATACGTTACGAACTATGATGACAACATAGTCAGCATAGTCAATACTTCTACACGTTCCATAATTTCAACCATCTCCGGCTTCAATGCACCCTTCGGCGTTGCCTTCGCCCCCAACGGTGCATATGCATACGTTACGAACGATTATAACAACACAGTCAGCATAGTCAACACCTCCACACGTTCCATAATTTCAACCATCCCCGGCTTCTACGAACCATCTGGCGTTGCCTTCGCCCCCAACGGCGCCTATGCATACGTTACAAACTCTAATAACAATACAGTCAGCATAATAAATACCGGGTTTGGCTCGCATAAATTCTCTGCTGCAGGAACGTATTCGCTTACTGCAAATACATTGGGCAATGCAAACTATACCTCAAACACCATTTCAGCGTCGTTCACAATCGCAAAGACCTCCCCGATGCTGCAGTTGAATGTGTGCAGCAACTACACGTACAGCGGCTCTGCGGGATGCCTAATCACTGCTTCCATAAATTCCTTTGGCAACCAGTTGAAGGGATACCTTTACATAAATGGCAATGTAGTTGCGAATTCAACATTTGCATCAAATACAATAACGTTCACTGCGCATGAAGGCGCTGGGGATTATTCAGTAGTCTTCAATACTACGGGAAACGGGAATTATACATCCAACGCCATAAAAAAGGACTTCACGATTGCGAAGGCCTCTCCATCAATAACATTTCCCGTTTTCCCGCAAAATTTTGTCTATAACGGTTCGACAGCTACTGTCGAAGCCGAAATATCCACGTATAACAACCAGTTGCAGGCAAATGCCTTTGTAAATAACGCTTTGGTAAGTTCGTTCTACTCCAGCAATGATTTTGCTGTTGGCCCAGCGGCAGGCAATTACATAATAACTGCCAATACCCTTGGCAATGCAAACTACACATCTGCGTCAGTGTCTAGAACATTGACAATAACCCCTGCGCCTGTGCATCCATCATCTTCAACATCATCGCTCTACATAACAGACAATGTAAATAAAACGTACGCATCAAACAGGAGCGTGTTTGACGTATACTTGATAAACTATTCAGACAATGCAAAGGTGCTGAACATAACGTATTACCAGAATCAGCTGCCTGCAGAGATATCGTTCCCAGCGCATTACTACTTCAGGTTCAATTTTGCATGCGCTTTCACCGCAAACGGCAATTTCTACGTCTCAAACAATACATACGGCCTTCTGGATTCAACGCCATGCGGCACAAACTACACAACCACTGGCGGTTCCTACAGTGCATATTATTTGAAAAGGATAATCCCAACAACCACTACGACTACTACTACGACTACTACAACGACCACTACAACCGTAACTACGACAACTACAACACCTCCATCAATATCCATTACAAACAAGGGCTATGAAGTATCGCTGAATATTGCGCCCCATGAACGATCAAAGATAACAATAATGCAATTGCACATAGCGCTTAACATATATTCCAACTACACAAAGAACATTACAGAAGATGTAACGATAAAGAACGTAACGTCAACGATGCCTTCCGTGCCTATAGGCTATCACGCAATTTCAGGCTTCAACATATCCGCAACGCCGAAGGTGCCTGCAATCAACACTACAGTGACATATGCATGCTCTCTAAATCCATCGCAGATAAAGCCACTGACGCTTGTAAATGGCACCTGGATGCCAGTAACCAGCTATTCAATCAACCAAAGCGCATGCAACATCGCATTCTTCGCTTCTGCACCTGCAGTTGTCGCAGTAGCTACAACCCAGAATATCACTACTACAATTCCTGCTACTACTGCAACGACAACGATACTGACGGTTGCGAAGCCAACCCCAAACTATGAAGAATACGCTATAATCGTTGCAATAGTCATTTTGGCAATCATAATAATCGCATATGCAGCCATGAAGGCCAGTGCAAAGGGAAGTGCATAATGCCAACGATAACTGCTACGGCCTCTTCTTATTCCTATTTTTCATCTCAGGTATGGTATATTTGTTCCAGAAGATCTTGTAGAGCCTAAGCTTATCAGGGATGTCCCTGAGCCCTGGAATGAATGGGAAGAATACCAATATCGCGAAAGCGACCAGCGCCACAGTGCCGTTTTCGAGATCGCCCCACCAAGGTATTCCAGAAGTAATTATCTCCATATAGTTGTAAGGTGCTGTCCAATAGCTGCCTATCTGCCACCAAGCGCTCCCGGCCTTGAGCATGCCCCATTGTGCGGTCCTGAGCCCGTATTTTGTTCCGTATGAATACAGCGCATTGGAATCTGCGAGGAACCTTATTTCGTAAGTTTCGTTAAGCGGGTTCTGAAGGCTCCCGGCAAGCGCGTCCTGGTACAAGCCAGCCTGGGCCATGGACGTAAGCTGCGAGAAAAGTGCGATAGCAGGATTGGAAGAGTTAAGCCCCTTCGAGATAGAGCCGTTTGATTTGAAGTAGGAATAAGCCGAAGCTAGGCTGGAATTCAGAGCAGAAGGCGATTCGTTGAGCAGCATGCTTTCATAGTTCTTGGAGCCTGTCACCTTTATGTATTGCAAGTACGGCCCTGTCACGTAAGCGCTTCTGGTGCTGAACGTGTAAGGGTCTATGGTGTCAAGGTAAGTGGCGGTCCCAGAACTGTAATTGAATTCGCTTATCAATGTCATAGCCATTATGCTTGGCGTGGTATTGGCCACTTGCTGTATGGTGAGCGGTGCTATATATGGAGACCTTAGAAACACTGCAAAGAGCAGTACTATTATAAGCACATAAACCATGCGCTTATACATGGTCTTGTGGTTTGCAGGTACCATGCTGTATGGTATTTCCTTGCGGTAGGGCTTGCTCAATCCTTTTTGCTTGACAAGCATGTAGTGCGCGAACATAAGTAGCGCAAGCAGTATCGGAACTATTGCTATGTGCCAGCTGAGCACTGCAGCCATGTTGAGCGGGTTTATCCAGTAGCCAAGCCCCGTGCCGTTCCACAGGTCAGCTCCAGCTTTTGCATTCCACTGAGAGACAAAGCCGCCTTGTACCCCTATGCCGAATGCATATTCAAGGAATACGAGGAAGAGCATTAGGCTGCCAAGCACCCATACGAGCTTCTTCTTTTTGAACGATGACGTTGCGAACTGCACGAACAGGTGCACAAATATGAGGGTTACGAACGCTTCTGCTGCCCAGAGGTGTATGCTCCTGAAGAAAGTTCCAACAGCTGTAAGGTTCCACCAATATGGCCCGAATATCAACATTACTATGCCTGTGATTGCGAGTACTCCAAAAAGCTCAAGCAGGTATATGCCTATTGTGAAAAAGAAATTGTTGCCGTAAGAAGGCACATCCTTTATGTAGAAGAATTCTACAAGTGATCTGACGCTGTCCAGCATTCCTCTAAGGCCTTTGCCTTCGCTACCACCATCAGCATCTTGGTAATCCTGGCTTCTAGCATCAACGCTGCCGGGCAATGAAGGCACCTATACAACAGATAAGTTTCGTAAAAAT
The DNA here is from genome assembly GCA_023485295.1 of Candidatus Marsarchaeota archaeon. Classification (NCBI taxonomy): domain Archaea; kingdom Thermoproteati; phylum Thermoproteota; species Candidatus Martarchaeota archaeon. The sequence goes on from JAMCZQ010000004.1 coordinate 76,849, forward strand.
CTAAAAACGATAGCTATAATCGCTGCAAGCAGGTATAATGCAGTATATCATGTGGCAAGGGCCTCAAGTTTCATCTTCAAAGGAAGATATGCAAAAACACTGCATAACACATACAATTAAATAAGTGCAATTGGATTTTGTATAAGCTAATGGGATGGTGCAATGGTTTTCATTGACGACTTGGCATTGGAGCTCTTTATGCTAGCGCTCGCTGGCGTAGTATCTTTGTACACCACTGCTTCCGCTTACAGGTATTACAAGGCCAACGGAGTCAAGGGAATAAAGGACTCGATGAGGCCAGGGGCAGTTCCGCTTGGGCTTCTTGGCATAATAATGCTCATACTGGGCCTATTCGGCGAGATGACATGGCCGCTACCAGGAAGCTACAACATCCTTTTCTACGATCCTTTCGTACTTATAGGAATAACGATAACCGGCATATCAGTAGCACTGTGGTTCAGGCAGAACATGCAGTATGTTGGCATATTCGCACTTTTTTCAGGGCTTCTCGCAATATACTACGGCTTCAGCGCTTACTTCATAAAGATGACATCCAGCCCTATTGCAATGCTAGGCCTTTACATAGGGTTTGGCCTGGCTGGCGTGTTTACGTATCCTGCAACGCTCATATACGACAGGCTTCCAGCCAAGAGCAAGGCCTCAAACACCTACACTGCATTGCTAGTAATATTCTGGATATTCCTTCTGCTCGCTTCGCTTCTTGCGATAGTAGTAGGAGTCGCAGCAGTCCCGCAACACCTGCTTTCGCCCCCGTGATTCGGTCTGCCTTTTTGGCAGCCTGGGCCAAGTGCAAAGCCTTACTGCATGTCTGTGCTAGGCCCTTTTAATTTACAGGAAGCAGAAGCAGCATAGCTTAGTTTCAATTTGCGTCAGTGCTTCTTCGTTATTCTCAAGTCAAGGAAATCCTTCACCATTTTCGCCTGGCCTCCGTAGGTAATGGCGTACTGCAGCGTCTTTCTCACGCTGTTGCCACTCTTGGAATAAAGCAGCAATATCATATCGTTTCCAGAAATAAACTTTCCAGCAGGCGGGCTATATTTTTTGGAGTGCAGATATCTAACGATGCTTGCGGTCCTTCTGGAGCCCTTGGTTTTTCTTGTCAAATATGCAACCGCGAAGAACATCGCCGAGCTCTCAAAGATGTTGTTGACAAGATCCTGCACGTCATCTTGCTTTAAGTCATATAGCTTAAGCATGTCCCACAGCTTGCCAGGGTCGTAGAACTTGAACTTGGTGTGCTGCACATGGTGGAAGAAGCCGTGTGCCATCAGAGCACTCAGGCCTATTCTCTCACTACCTTTCAGATAGCTAGGATTTAGGGTTATCAATCCGTTTTCATATTCTTCAGCATCATTGATTTTGTTTGAGATGCGCACCTGCGGCATAGTATGCTCCACATTAAGCAAGGAGCGCAAGAACATGTCTATATTTTGCAGCTCATTAACGAGGTGCCTTTCATCAACCAAATAAATCCCATACGTAAATTGTAAATACTCTACAAAGGTTATAAACTTTATTTTTATAAAGCCAAAGGGTGTGCGATAATGGCCGGGACTACAAAAATAACTGCAGATGGCGGTATCTTTATTTCACCGCACATTTACTTTTTTGCAGTTTCTATACCATTCTATGCTGGCGTTGCAGCTTTCTAGCGCTTTTAGTCACAGAATAATTTAAAATGTAAAGGTCTTTGATTTATATGAAGTTTTATAATAACATAAATCGATAATTTATTGCAAAGCTTCGGCATTGCCATGATTTTTAACGGTGCATAGCTTGGAGACTATTGATTTAGAAACAAGATTCAAAATCATCAGTAAAACATTTTCTATGCTTGAGCAATATTTTGCGCATTGGAACTACGTTCCAAATGCGTCTATAAATAAACTCCATAAAAAGTATGTAAAAGATTTACTTACTACCAACAACAGATATAAATTCGGTTTATTGATGTGCAAGCTGCTCGCAGAATTAAAAAACGGACACACATTCTATTACGATAGGCAATTGCACAACAAAGCAGGAGGGGGCCTGGGCTTCTATGCTTTTTATCACGAGAAAGAAAAGAAATGGGTCGTATTAAGCAGCACAATCAATAAAGTAAAGATTGGGGATATAATATTGAAAATAAATGGGGAACCTACAGAAAAATTTTTCGTTGCTGCTTCGAAATATATATCCGGTTCAAGCGAACTAGAAATAAGGAACAAGTTATTCAAAACATCATTTTTGTTTCCCAAGAAATTAAAAGTAACGACAGACATGGGAACTTTTGCAATAAATAAGAGACCTGTAAAATTTCGTTCCATTAAGCCTGAGCCAGTTTTCAAATTAATAGATCCAAAAACCTGCTATGTAAAACTTCCGAGTTTTGCCAAAGGTGAATATGCCAAATCTGCAGTCAAATTCCTGAAAAAACACCGCAACTGTGAATCAATTATATTAGATTTAAGAAACAATGAAGGCGGCAACACTCCGGCAAACTTGATCAGTGCCTTGATGGATAGGAAGTATCGAAGATTTGCATACAAAGAAGCAATACAAGAGCAGATTTCATACATTTTGGATTCAACCTATGTCAAACGCAATAAAATAAAGACAAGGTATAAACTACAAAGGCCTAAGTGGATTACACCATTAAAAAGCGCTTACAAGGGCAAGGTGTTCATTCTTGTGAATCAATTCACTTTCTCTGCAGGAGAAGACTTTTCCTTTCCGTTCAAAGACAATGGTCGCGCCACGCTTATCGGCATTAAAACTGCCGGAACAAACGGCAGTACATTGATTAAGGATTTCGGAGATGGCATATATTTGGGCATAGGGGTAGTCCAGGCTATCTATCCTAACGGAACAAGGTTCGAAGGAATTGGGATAAAGCCAGATATAGAAGTCTATCCAGCAATGAGCGATATAAAACAAGGCAAAGACTGCATATTGGCAAAAGCCATATCTTTAGCTAAGAAAGGCTAAATCCATGATTTACCAATGCTCTTAAAGCATAAGTGCGACCTCCGGGATTTGAACCCGGGTTACCGCCTTGGCAAGGCGATGTCCTACCAGGCTAGACTAAGATCGCGCATAAATGTTTTCATGTCAAAGTTCTTAAAAACTTTGTTAATTTTCAAGGCGCAAAGCTAAGCAATCAAAAAGGATTATAGCATTTGGCTGTGAAATCTTCGTGTGGTTGCATGATAAATGTAGGCTTGTATTACAGGGTGAAGAGCGGGAACGAAAAGCAGTTTGAGGACACATTTGCTGCAGTATCGGAATATCTGTCTTCAGGCAAGGGATTCAAGCTCGCCAAGCTATACAAGGAGGTTGGCACTAACGAGTACATGATATACAGCGAATGGGACAGCCTGAACGCCTTCACGGAATTCGTAAGGAGCGAGGCCTTTCATAAGGTAACTAGCTCAGGGAAGGACATCCTTGAAGGCCAGCCAAGGCACAGGATATTCTACGAGCAGGGAAAGGATGGTAGCTGATGCTTTTCAGGAAGCCGGAAGAAGAGAGAGAGGTGCAGATTGGCGAGCTTGAGGGTTTTTTCAGGGAGATGTTTGAGCGCGAGTCCGAAAAAGCTGTTAAAAGGGCAGAACAGGTCGAGCCGCACATAACCCATGGCCTGCACATGTTCGAAAAGGCAGCCGAAGCCTTGGCGGAATACAATGGCGAGCCCGATGAGGAATTCATAGGCCGCGCAAGCATAAGCTCTGCGAAGGAGCAGAAGTCGCACTATACGGATGCGCTGCAAAAAGCCTTGGCCTCGCTTGCAGCTGAGCTCAAGGATGCCCATGCAGGCACAAGGTATGAGACCATGCTGCGCAAAAAGGACATCTATACGGAATTCGTATCAAAGGTGCTGTCTTTGAATTCCAGCTTCAAGCTTGCAGTGCTAGGCTATTCGGAGCGAATGGGAGACTTCAAAAAGTCGTTTTCCGTCATAGAGAAGAACCTGAAAGCGCTGGAGTCCGAGCTCGGCTTCGGGTCCGAAGCTTTCAGGCAGTATGAATCCGCAATTGGCCACGTCCAGGCTTTGCTCGGCGGCATGGAGAATATACGCTTGGCCAGCATGCAGAACGACTATACGCAAAAGGATGCCGCCACAGCTTCGAGTTCTGATATCGAGCGCGATCGTTCGGCGCTCGAAGGCAAAATCAGAGAGATCTCCGCAAAAATAAGCGATTGCGAAAAGCGTTCCAAATCCATTTCGGCAGAGATGGAGCTCCTGCTGCTTCCGATAGAGCGCGTATCCAGGAAATACGACCACTCAATTCCAAGCAAGGAAGGAATCGGCCAGTATATAGCAGATCCAGTGAGCAAGCTAGCCAGCGAGCTCTCATACTCGAATTTTGTATCGCTGCTAAATGACATGAGAAAAAAGATAGAGCAGGGGTCGATAGAGATAAAAAATAAAGAGGACGTGCTGTCGCAGATAAGCCTTATCTTAAATACGAACTTGTCAGACATGGCTTATCAGGCCATGAAGCTTGAATCGGAAAAAGCCGAGCTGTCTGAGCAATTGAAATCCTATGATATAGAGCTGCACAAGGTGCACGCCCAGAAATCCAGCACTGATTCGCTCATCAGGGAGCGCGAAACCGCTGCCAAAAGGCTGTCCTATACCAAGGCCGAGGCAGAGCAGCGGAAGCTTACAATAGAAAGGCTTGCCTACGACTTATACAAAGTAAGGCTAAAAATCGTCTGACTGAAACATTAATATATATAAAAGGGCGAAAGGTTAATTGCGTGATATTATGGCTGTTTGTTCTGCATGCGGAAAGAAGATTGCAAAAGGCAAGCAATGCTTCATGTGCGATGATTGTTATAACACATATTGCACAGATGACGGATTTCAGTATACGGATCCCAATGGCGGCTACAAATGCATGAACTGCGGCGGCCATTTGAATTTTATATACTGCACTTATTAGAAAGCTGTAACTGACAGCCTGGCAGTTCTTCAATCTACGTAATCCCTGTAGCTGCCGCTTCCAAGTTTTACCCCTATTTTGAGCTTTTCCAGCATTCTCCTCATATCAGGCCCTGCGCCGCCAGCTATGACCTCGCTTACCTTGTGCTCCATGATGAACTTTGCAATTGTAGCATGATGCAGTCCTTCCTGCTCTGTCTCATGCGCTTCGCCCCACTTGACATCAATTTCTTCTGTCTTTTCGGCCTTCCCATCCTTAACATGGACAATTGCAACTTTAGGAGCTCTTCCAATCCCTGTCAGCATTCCGCCTTCATCTATTGCCGCCATTATTATTTTTTCTTGCAAAAAATCACGCTTCGTATATAAACATATGATATGCTGCAAATACTATTTCGAGCAGCAAGCAGGAATTTAAACTGCTGCAATATCAATTGCCGCTGGTCGGATTTGAACCGACGACATTTCGGTCTTCAGCCGAACGCTCTCCCACTGAGCTACAGCGGCGTTATGATGCCTTAGTGCTAAATTAGTATCGAGGCAATTATTATAACCTTTTATTAGATAAGAATATATAAAAAAGTTTATAAGTCGCTGTGCGATGGAAAAGCATTGGGCCAAGTAGACGGAATTGGAATGGTTGCACTTTGGCAAAGGTTTCAAATTCTACACTGGAAAGCTCCAAAGCGCAGATGGAAAAGGTCAAGAGGCGCCAAGGCAAATGCCACATGCGCTGGAGCAGCAAAGTCATTATAACGTGCTGCCAAACACGTGGCCTGTAGAGCCAAGAGCTTATTAGGCCAGCATACGCCGGAGAACGGCTTAGGAACAAGATTCCAGGCAATGCCGCCAACAGGCCTAAGCGAAACACCGCAGCATCAATGCTTTATAACTTAGTTCTGAATCTTTAAATAAAACTAATAAAGTGGTAATGCTTGGACTGGTCTGATCTAGAGCCGTATTCAAACATAGTCGACACGTCAAACGCAGAGCCCAGGGCATACCAGATAAACATAATAAAGTCTATCGCAGAAGGCAAGAACGAGCTGGTAGTGCTGCCTACGGGCCTGGGCAAGACGCTCATAGCTATATTTGCAATGGCCATGGCCTTGTACAACGGCAAGAAAGCCCTGATGCTTGCCCCTACTAAGCCTTTAAGCGAGCAGCACTTTGCGTCTCTTTCCTCAACGCTCAAAATAAACAGCGAAGAGATACTGCTGCTTACAGGCGCAACAAAGGCCTCCAAGCGGGCCGAGGCGATAAACGCATCGCGCATAATAATAGGCACGCCGCAGACAGCTGCTAACGACCTGAGCAGGGGCAGGCTGAGCCTGAACGATTTTGGCATAGTGGTATTCGACGAGTGCCACAGGGCCGTTGGCAGGTATGCCTATACGTACATAGCAAACGAGGCAAAGCTGCGCAGCGTGCAGATAATAGGGCTTACCGCGTCTCCAGGAAGCGACAGGAAGAAGATTGCAGAGCTAATCAATACCCTAGGCATAACCAAGATAGAGGTCAAGAGCTCTACAGATCCTGACGTACAGCCATACGTGCATGACAAGACGACAAATACGATATACGTGGACACCTCTCCTGAGATAAAGCAGATAATGTCGATACTGAAGCCGCTGATAAATGCGCACCTGCGCAAGCTCTATGACACTGGGCTTAGCCCATTCGCAGACTTTGAGCGCATGCCTAAGCGTAGATTCCTAGAGATAGGGGATTTGATAAAGAAGATAGAAGCCCATAACTACAAGTTTGCAGCAATATTCAACTATGTATACGTGCTTGACCTGGTGCATGCATACGACCTTGTCTCGACAGAGGGCCTTTATCCATTTGCAAGCTACATAAATTCGTTGAAGTCCAAGGAGAAAAAGAGCAAGGTGGTTGAAAGCATAATAAAAAATCCGGAAATTTCAAGGGCCCTGGAAATAGCGGAATCTGGAATGCGTGCAGGCCTCGAGCATCCAAAAATGCTGAAGCTTGTAGAACTGCTTAGGACAAGCCTTTCAGGCAAAAGCATTATCATATTCGCCCAGTTCCGCTCCACAATCAAGGCGATCGTGGAAGCGCTGAACAGCAACGGCATGAATGCACGTGGGTTCATAGGCCGCAAGGAGGGCATAACGCAGGCGGACCAGGCAGCAATAATCAAGGAATTTAGGGAGAAGAAATTTGACATACTTGTTGCTACGTCCATAGGCGAGGAAGGTCTAGACATACCTGCTGTCGACTGCGTAATATTCTACGAGCCAATACCGAGCGAGATACGGAGCATACAGCGCAAGGGCAGGGCCGGCAGATTCAAATTCGGCGAAGTGATAATACTCGTCGCAAGGGCCACGAAGGACGAAGGCTATCTTATGATATCCCGCATAAGGGAGAAAAGGATGCTGGATACTATTATAAAGATAAGGGACCAAATGGAAAACGGTACATACAGGAACGCCAAGCCATTGCGGCAGGCGAGGCTTTGAGATGCTGAATTACGAAATAGTTTTCATGTTCATAGCGGGAGTCGCGTTCCTAGGGTTCATACTCAATGCGCTATTCGACAAGCTAAACATAACTAGCGTGCTGCCGCTTATGCTCATAGGCCTGCTGATAGGCCCTGTGCTGAAAATAGTGCCTACTGGACCTACAAGCACGATAGCACAGCTTACACCTTATGTGACTGCGCTTGCCGTAGCATTCATACTCTTTGACGTAGGCATAAACCTGCGCGTATCAAATATAAAGGCGGTTTTCAAAAGGGCAACAGGATTCACATTCGGCCTTGCCACAATGACAGGCATAATAGTAGGAGTGGTAACGTTCTTCGCTACGCACTATACGCTGGGATGGAGCATAATCGATTCTTTCATATTCAGCTTCGCGCTTTCAGGCCCAAGCAGCATAATAGTGCCAACGCTCGTTAAAGTAATAAAAATGAGCGACGAGCTGAAGACTACGCTGCTCTATGAAAGCGTAGCCTCTGATACGCTGGAGCTCATAATACCTATACTGCTCTTGGACATACTTGCGAGCGCTTCAATCACTGGCTTTGCGATAGCAGGCTTGGTTATCGACGCAGTGGTAGGCTCCATAGTGCTCGGGGTCCTGTTTGCAATATTCTGGCTATTCCTGCTTGGCAGGTTCAAGAATTACAGCGAGGATTACGCATGGATGCTCACTATAGCAATGGTGATTGCGACATACGGGATAGCGCAATTTATAGGTGCCAACGGTGCAATAACTATATTTGTATTCGGAATATTGTTCAGCAATATAGGTTCGGTCAAGCCCAAGGCTGGCGTTGCCCATGAGCCCACATTCATTGAGCGCTATCTTTCTATACCATACAGCATAGACCATGTAAAGGAGTACCAGAAGGAAATAGTGTTCTTCACGAGCACGTTCTTTTTCGTTTACATAGGAATGCTCTTTGCATTGGGCAACGCAACGCTGCCGCTCTTCATATTCGCTCTGCTCATAGCATTCGTCATAATGCTCATAAGGTTCGAGGGTGCAGGCATGCTGAAGCAGTACCTTTCTAATGATGACAAAGAGGCATACAGGCAGAAGCAGTTCATATCATACAACATAGCCAGGGGCCTTTCGCCAGCCATAGTTGCAACATTGCCGCTTGCATACGGCATAACAATACCTGGATTTCTTGATGCGATGTTCATAGTAATACTGTTTACAAACATACTCTCAACATTCGGCATAATGATATCATACAAGAAAAAGCAGCCTGAGATAATCTCGGCCCAGAAGCGCCAGGCGCCCGCGGTGCCGGTATGAAAATTTTAAGAATGGTATATGCATGCACAGATATGTAAAAGGGGCCAGGAGCGAGCGTGAACTGATCAATGCATTCTATGAGAAGAATTTTTCAGTGATGAGAAGCGCAGGCAGCGGCGTGAATTCCCTAAGCCCTGACATAATAGTATTCAGAGGCGGCAAAGGCTACGCGTTCGAGTGCAAGGCCTGGAACAGGTCAAGCCTGTCCATAGAAAGGGAAAAGTACGAAGTGCTGAAGCGCTGGGAGGCGAACACGAAAATGAACACCTTTATCGCATGGAGGATGAATTCCAAGGGCTGGTTCTTCATAAAGCTGGACGAAATGAAAAAGACCGAAAAAAATTATACCGTAACAAAGTCGACCGCCATGGGAATAGGGCGCAATCTGGGAAGCATAATAGCCGATTCGGAATATCTGGAGGGCCAAAAAATCGTATTGCCCTAGCAGAGGCAATATATAAATAATTATGCTGCATATTTCTAATTATAAGATAAAGCATCCAAGGACTGTCATAATAAATGCTCTAAACGGAGTGTGATTATGAATCAAATCTATTATGATTTTAGAATATTTCGTTCTGCAAAGCACGGATTGCAATGCGCAGCCGTGCCAGAATTAGCAGGGCTGAGCATTGTTTTTGACTAGTCCTTAAAGCATGGCAATGAGCCATCGGATGCCGTCCAAAGTGATTGAGATGGCAAAGACTTACATAGACATAGTAAAATACATGGTAGAGGCAAGATTTGAGATTCTTGGCTCTGTAGAAAAGCCTGACATAATAGGCGCGGTTTTCGGCCAAACTGAAGGCCTTCTGGGGGCTGACTTGGACCTCAGGGAGCTGCAGAAGAATGGCAAGATAGGCAGGATAGAAATAGAAAGCGCATCGTCAAACAACAAGACCTACGGCAAGCTGCTTCTTCCTTCATCATTGGGCAAGGTTGAGACCTGCATACTGGCTGCGGCAATAGAATCAGTGGACCGCGTAGGGCCGTTCGAGACCGCCTTTAAGATAGAGAAGATAAGCGACACAAGGGAGGAGAAGCGCGTAAAGGTGATAAACAGGGCCAAGGAGCTGGTCAAGAACCTGCTGGAAAACGTCATACCGGATAGCAAGGAGATAAGCGAGCTTGTGGAATCCGATGTAAAATCCAGCACCGTGACACATTACGGCCCTGACAATCTGCCTGCAGGCCCAGATATAGCAAAAAGCGACAGCATAATAATAGTCGAAGGCAGGGCAGATGTCGTGAACCTTCTGAAAAACGACATAACTAACTGCGTGGCTGTCGGTGGCGCAACCGGCACAATACCAAAGACAGTGGTAGACCTGTGCGGCCAGAAGGACGTCACGCTGTTCCTTGACGGCGACCGCGGCGGCGACATAATATTCAAGAGCATATCAAATGTGGCCGAGGTTGACTATATAGCAAGGGCGCCTGACGGAAAGGAGGTCGAGGAGCTTACAAGAAAGGAGATAATAAAGGCCCTTAGGTCCAGGGTGCCGTTCGAGCAGACTGCAATAGGAAAGGCCCAGGCCAGGGAGGAGCACGAACACGAGCATGAAGGCAACAACCACAGCAACCATTACCAGCCGCAGCAAAAGCAGTACCAGCAGCAAAGGCAGAGGTATGGCTCGCAGCGCACGCAGCAGAGCTATGAGCAGCAGCCTGCCCAGAAGGAAGAGCAGGAGCGCAGCCAGATACTCAGCCCAACGCAGATCGCGCACAGGCTCTCTGACCAAACTACAGAGCCAAATGGGCATGATGATGCTGGCGCCCTCACTGAAGTGGAGATAGACAAGCAGCATCAGGGAATAGCAGGAGTGGAAAACATAGAGTTTGCAAAAAAGCAGCCGCCCCAGGAATCTGAAAAGTACATAAGCGCCCTGGCAGAGCTGAAAAACACGCTGCGCGGCAGGCTTTATGATTCTTCCGGCAAGCTTATAAGCGAGGTGCCGATACGCGAGCTGATGCAAGCGATACAGGAAGCTCCAGCGGTATCATCTATAGTGTTCGACGGGATAATAACACAAAGGCTTGTTGACCTTGCAAATTCCAAGAGTGCGAAGGCAATATACGGCATAAGGGCAAGCCAGATATCTAGGAAATACGATTCGCTATTCCTGTATACGCAGGAGGGCTAGGGCAGCAGTGCTGTCCTGGCTGTCAAGCCTTGCGAACTGCCGCAAGCCATTGATTCCTACTTGTAGAAGTCTTACTAGTTTGAAAGTAAACTAATTTATATTTAAACTATTTAAAAATAGGATAGGGTAAATGGAATGCAGCCGGAGAAAGCGCGAAAAAACGGATTCATGAACAAGGAGATGCGCCGCATGATAATAAAGCTGGTGCTTCTGTCGAAGCTCAAGGCCAAGAAATGCTATACGTACGAGCTTATAAGCATGGTCGGAAGCAGCGGCAAGGCCCACGCTTTCGGCATAGAGAAGCCAGAGCTCAAGAACGACATATACAATACGATGCACGCGCTTGAAAAATCAGGCTACATAAAGCTCTCAGAATCGAAAAACAGTTCAAACAAAAGGTATTATGAGATAACTCCAGAGGGCAGAGCCGCGCTCCAGAAGTCCAAGGGCCTAATGATAAGATACATGCGCGAGCTTGTCAAAATCATAAGGTGACGTTCATGCCAAGGGACATAATAGAACTCAGCAACGTTGTTAAAAAATTCGGAGATTTCACCGCAGTGGACGGCATAAGCCTTAGCGTCAAGGAGGGCGAGATATTCGGTTTGCTGGGTCCCAACGGGGCTGGGAAGACAACCACGATAAACATGCTGTTGGGCCTTCTTACTCAAACTTCCGGAACGATAAAGATCGATGGAATGGACATGAAGCACAACTCCGAAGCGATAAAGCAAAGCATGGGCCTGATGACGCAGGAAACGGTTGTAGACGGCGACCTTACGGCAGTCCAGAACCTTGACATATTCGCTGAGCTTTACAACATGGGCGTTGAGGAAAAGGAAAAGGCAATCCAGCATGCACTGGAAGAGGCAAACCTCCTGGATTTCAAGGACGAGAAAGCTGGCTCGTTCTCTGGAGGCATGCAAAGGAGGCTCAACCTGGTAAAGTCAATGCTTCATAACCCGCACATACTTGTGCTTGACGAGCCTACGACTGGCTTGGATGTGCAGAACAGGGTGTCAATGTGGGAAGACATACGCAAGCTCAACAGGAACGGAGTTACAGTAATACTTACAACGCAGTACCTTGAGGAAGCAGACTCGCTGTGCAATAGGATAGCGATTATAGACCACGGCGAAATAAAGGCGCTCGGCACTCCGTCAGAGCTGAAGAAGATGGTTACCGAAGGCAGCGTCATAGACGTATCACTTAAGTTTGAGGACATAGAAAAGGCATCGCGAGTCATAGAAGCGAAGCTTGGCGTGCGGCCGCGCGTTGTGGCTGACAGGCTGAGCCTGAACGTAAAAAGGGAGGACATAAAAACGCTGAGCAGCGTCATATCCATCTTGGAGAAGGAGAAGATACCAATAATATCTATAGCAATGCACCTGCCGACGCTTGACGATGTTTTCATAAAGCTGACAGGCGCAACGATACGCGATACCCTTGGCGAGCAGCAGTCTGCAGCGTCAAAGGTCATGTGGAGGAGGAGATAATGTCCAATGTTGTAAGCGACACGCTGAAAAAGGCATACATACTGTATAAGCGCGACATGCTGATCTTCAAGAGCAATCTCAGGCCCAACCTTGTCAGGACTATACTCTTCCCGCTGATAATACTCATATTCTTCAGCAATATAGGCGCTGTCCCGCATAATGTGCCTGTAGGAGTGGTGAACAATGCAAACAGCCAGGATTCATACGAGCTGATGCAGGCACTGTATGCCGGCACGTCACAAGGCTCTTTCAAGCTTATATCGATTCCATCATTGCAGCAGGGCCTTTCCGAAGTGAATTCAGGCCAGGTTGCCCTTCTTCTCGTAATAAATCCTACTTTGGGCACTACATCCTCTGCAACATCAATACTAGCTTACTATAGCAGCCCTGATGCCTCAACAGTGGAGGAAATACTGCCGGCAATAAGCAGCATCGCAGCCGGGTCCGGCTCCAAGATAGCTGCAAAAAGCATTGAACCTGCGTCATTAATGCCATCCCAGCCGCAAACGCAGTTCGTGCCTACTCTGACATCCGGCCTGTCTACGAACTATGAGGACTTTCTTGTAGGCGGCGTAATAGCACTGGTTGCCGTATTTGGCACACTTTTCGGCGGGGGATTCACTCTCATAACTGACAAGCAGCTTGGAAACCTAAAAGCCATACTGATAGCGCCGGTCAACCGCTCATCCGTCATGCTCGGCAAGACGCTGTATACCCTTACGCTTGCGGTGATAAGCACTGCGCTCGTGCTTTTCATATCGCTGTTCTTCGGTACCACAATACTGATGGGCATCCTTGGCGTATTCTGGATTTTTGTGCTTGTGCTGCTGCTGACTCTCGGCTTTACTGGCATTTCCCTTACTCTGGCATCCAAGGTCAAAAAGCCCGAAATCTACGCGATATTCACGCAGACGATCGCGCTGCCATTGTGGTTCCTGAGCGGAGCATTCTTCCCAACTACTTCAATGCCTGAATGGATGCAGATCATATCGGTCTTCAATCCTATGACATACGCAGTAAAGGGGATAAGGGATGTTATGATAATAGGCGCATACCCTCTGGGCACAGCGCTCGCACAGATAGCCATACTTGGGCTGTTCTCGATAATAATGCTTGGCATTTCAATAAAAACGTTTAGGGTGCAAATATGAAAAATACAAACAAGGAAATTTACAGCATATTGGGCGCAATGCTGATGGCAATGCTGCTGCTTTCGATGCAGACTGGAATGGCCTCAGCCCAGCAGGCTTCTGCAGAAGGCACACCGCTTTCCATAACGAACCTTCAGGTTTCTCCAACGCCAGTTGTTGCAGGCGACACTGTAAATATTTCGTTCCAGCTGTTCAACTCGTATTCGCAGCCTTTGACTGACGTAAACATACAGCTCGTATCGCCTGACCAGATACTTAATGTGTCGCCCCAGTATAGTTCTATAGCTACAAGCATAGGCACCGGCCTTGTTGGGGCAATAGGCGTCGACGAGTTCAGCTATGCTATCCATATACCCTCTACATTGCCTGCAGGCGAATACACCATATACGTAGTTTCTACCTACAGGACAGTTGAGACCTCTGCCACAGGGCAAAACATAGACACTCCTGGCGAGTCTGAAATACCTATAGACATATACGTATACGGAAAGCCTGCAATAACTGCAACTGCGTTGCCCTCTACGCAGATTACCCCTGGCAACCCGTTTGAGCTTGGCATCACGCTCTCAAACGCAGGCACCGATACAGCAATGAATGTCACAATGCAGCTTCATGGCGCTTCTGGGCTTGCCATAACCGGCACGCCGAAATTCAGCCTGGGCACCATGGCAGTCGGCGTACCGATAAGCATCGATGAGCCGATGTTTGCGCTGGACAACCTGAGCAACGGCGTCCATAACATTACAGCAACCATCGACTACACGAACGAGCTGGGCCATCGGATGAGCGAGAATGTCACAATGCCCATAAGCGTGGCGCTGAATGTGCCGCACATAACGGTTAGCCTCATAGGCTCGATGCCTCCGGAGCTTTACGCCGGTTCTAACCAGAGCCTGCAGCTGCAGATAGAGAATTCCGGCACAGGCGAGGCAAGGAACGTAAGCGTAAGCTTTACTGGCAGCCCGAGCATAGACGTAGGCAGCAGCGTGGACCATTTCTTCATAAGCAGCCTTCCGTCAGGTGCTTCTGCAACGGAAGAGCTGTACATAAACTCGTACTCAGACAACTTCAGCAACACGTCAATAACCGCAAATGCGCATTACTGGAATGCAGACCTAAGCACCGCCTTCAATACGACAGAGCCTATCAGCATACACGTGCAGCCGTCAGCAATATTCAACATCACTTCAGAAGCGGCTTCGCTCAATCCGGGCGCAACATATGTGCCTATAACAGTAACGGTAAGGAACACAGGAAACGAGGAGGCGCAGGCAGTGCTTCTGACGCTTGAAAGCGTATATCCGATAAGCACTGTATCATCCACCAACTACATAAATTCGCTGGCGCCAGGGGCTTCTGAAAACGCTACTTTCTACGTTAGCGTTGACAGCAACGGCAAGCCCGGCAGCTACCCGATAACCCTGTACGAGCAGTGGAAGCAGCCAAACAGCCCGCAAGGCCAGGAATTCGTAGGCTCAAGCTTTTACTATGCAAAAGTGGAATCATCCTCAAGCACAGCAGGCATAGCTGAAGAGGCTATTGCGATAGTCGCGGTTATAATAATTATTGTGGTGGCTGTCCGCGTATCAAGGAAGCGCAAAATGTCGCACTCCGAAAAGCCAAAAAGAAAGGTATAAATTGTTATGAACAGCTTATAAAGTGATTGCGTGGCAGTGGAGAATGCAATACTGGATCAGGCACTGAAAAAATACGGAATTCCAGAATGGGTCAAGCCATATGTCTACACTTACATAAAGTCCGACCCGTTGAATGCTGTAAGGAAAGGCCTAAGCTTCATAGACGTGAAGCGCAAGCGCGGCAAGGTGACGAACGCCTATGTAGAGCTGCCAAATTCAGTGAAATTCGAGCTCGATGACCTGGTGTACATAATAAGCATGTTCTACCATGGAGAGGAAGAAAGCACCAAGGTGCTGCGCCTATGGCTTAAGGACGCGCAGGACTTCCAATATAAAGAGTACGCCGAGCATTTCGAGGCAATGGCAGCAAGCGCAGAAAAGCAGGCAAGGGCTATAAAGAACATGCTTGAGGGCCTGGGCAAAAAGAGCAACCAGATAAACCCCGTAGTGCAGCGCATATTCGATTACATGAAGGACATAAGGGAATGGCCTGAGCGCATAATAGCTTATGACATAATAATAAAGAAGTCGTACGGCAGCACTTTCGGCTCAATATTCTACAAAGTGTTTTATCCTGTGATGCCGGAATACATGCGCACGTTCGGAAAGGCGTTCAATTCGGATGAAAGCATTGCATCCTGGGGCGAAGCCGAGGCCGCAAGGCTAATCCGCGAAGGCGCAGTAAATGCTGCAACACTGGAGCGGCTGTTCGGGGACATGCTTCCGATGATATCTGAATCGGTCAATGCAAACCTTGGCATTGCCGAAAAGGTCGGCATAAAGCAGGAAGTGCTTCTGCTCAGGGACATAGCGGTTGCGTATCCGTTGCAGTTCGCAAAGGAGAACGGCCTCGAGATAGATATCAATGCATTTATGAAGGATGCATTGCAGCGCAAATAGCTGTCCGCACCAATCGGTGGCGCAAAGCCGCAGAATGCATCAAATATAAATATCTGAGCGATAAAACACTTAATAAACAAGGCGGCAGCAATGACCAGCCTCAAACAATGTGGTATAAAATATAACAAGTGATAACATGGCAGGAAATGAAATATCAGAGGACGCAAGAAAGGAGAATGTAATATACATTGGAAAGAAGCCGACAATGAACTATGTGCTGGCCGTAGTGACCCAATTCAACAGCGGCATGCCGGAAGTGACAATAAAGGCCAGGGGCAACGCCATCTCAAGGGCGGTGGACGTAAAGGAAATCGTAATGAACAAGTTTTTGCCTGACATAAAGGAGAAGAGCATAAAGACATCTTCCGAGGACCTTACGAATGAGGATGGCACAAGGTCGAAGGTCAGTGCAATACAGATAGTGCTTGCAAAGTAAGCACTGCCTCTTTTTATTGCATGCTGCAGGCTTATTGCCTGCACGCAGAAAGCTATAAAATCTTTCCAAAAGAAATAAATTCGGCTTTTTGCAAATCTTAAATACGAAGTGCTCAAATGATACGCTCAAATTTCATAAGCGAATTGTCCCAAAGCATGGACGGCAAGGAGGTCACAATAGCTGGCTGGGTGCACGAAGTGCGCGAACTCGGGAAATTGACATTCCTGCTATTGAAAGATATGACTGGCATAGCCCAAGTCGTGGCAAAGAAGGGCGAGGCCAGCGAGTCTATTATAAGCGCCCTTTCCGTGCCTAAGGAAAGCGTTCTAAGCGTCACAGGCACTGTAAAGGCGAACAAGGAATCCAGGTTTGGAGGGGTTGAAATAATCCCAAAAACAGTCGCGAATCTGAACCCGCTTTCGATGCGCATACCTTTCGAAGTCACTGGCAAGGTGCCTGTGGAGCTTGACGTAAGGCTTAACTACAGGTATATAGACCTGAGAAGGATCCAAACCGCTGCTATATTCAAGATAGAATCCACAATACTAAATTCGTTCAGGCAGTTTTTCTACGATCAGGGATTTAACGAGATAAGGCCCTCCTCCATAGTGGCAGAGGCTACCGAGGGCGGTGCAGAGCTTTTCGAGCTCAAATATTTCGAGAGCAAGGCGTTCCTTGCGCAGTCGCCGCAGCTTTACAAGCAGCTCGCAATAATAGGCGGGCTTGACAAAGTGTTCATGGTAATGCCAATATACAGGGCAGAGAAGTCCAACGACACGTATCACTTGAACGAAGTAACGCAGATGGACATAGAGATAGGGTTTGCGGACCATAACGATGCGATCTCGCTTCTGGGAAAAACGCTAGTAAAGATAATATCTGACGTAAGAAGCAAGAACGTAAGCGATCTTGAAGCGTTAAACGTTGACTTAAAGGTGCCAAAGGTTACCACTGTCACATACTCTGAGGTTGTCGAGGGGCTTAAGGCGCACGGCGAGGATATAAAATTCGGCTCCGACTTCTCAAGGGAGCACGAGCTCAAGATAGGCGAGCTGTTCGGGGAAGCGGTAATAGTGACGGAATATCCAACTGCAGTAAGGGCATTCTATTCAATGCCGAAGGAAGGCAATCCAGAGCTATCCAACAGCTTCGACCTAATATACAAAGGCCTTGAGATATCAAGCGGAGCGCAGCGCATACACATGCCAGAGATGCTAATACAGGCAATAAGGAAAAAGGGGCTCGACCCAAAGAATTTCGACTTTTATATAAACGCTTTCAGGTGCGGGGCTCCTCCGCATGCCGGCTGGTCGATAGGGATGGAGAGGCTGGCAATGCGCATAACAAACTCGCAGAACATAAGGGAATGTGCAATGTTTCCGCGGGACAGGAAGCGCCTGTCTCCGTAAGCATTTCAGGTCCTGTACTTCAGCTCGTCGCTCATCATTTCAGGGCTCCACATCGGGTCCCAAACAAGCTCCAGCTCCACCTTGCCGACGCCGCTTAATGCTTCGAGCCTGAGCTGGGCGTCGGCCAGTATAAGGGAAGTAACAGGGCACATTGCGCTGGTCATGGTCAAAGTTACCTTGACCTCGTTGCCCGTTATGTTTATGCCATATATAAGGCCGAGGTTGACTATGTCGGCATCCAGTTCAGGATCCTTGCACTGCCTGAGCGCCTCAACGACATCGCTTTTGCTGACCATTGCAATCACTAAACACTAAAAGAGAGCGCATTTCATATTTTAATCTTTCTGCAAAAACCTTTTCAAAGTGTATATTTTCTGCTGTGCTGCAAGGAATCCGCGGGACCAAGCAAAAAAGAAAAGGAATAGAATAATCAGGTGAGGGCAATCTCTATCTGCACACTGTCAGGCACTGGTATGCGCATTATCTGCCGCAATGCCTGATCGTTTGCGTGCACCTGTATGAGCCTTTTATGGATCCTAAGCTCCCATTTCTCGAAAGTGTGGCTGCCGTCTGCGCCAGGAGCCTTCCTAACCGCATGCCTTATCCTTTTGGTCGGCAGCGGTATCGGGCCGTTAACCTTTACGCCTATGGACTGCGCAATGTCCTTTATCTGCTTCATTACGCTGTCCGCATCGTTTTTAGAGATGCTTGCAAGCTTTATAACGGCAACTCCTCTCATTTAATCACGCGGCTCATTTCTGTGCAGGCGTTATGTCGAGTATGACGCCTGCGCCAACCGTCTCGCCCATATCCCTTATGGCGAATCTTCCAAGCTGCGGGAATTCGCTGTATCTCTCAACTGCTATTGGCTTTGTTGGCTTTATCTTTACGACAGCTATGTCGCCCGTTTTTATCGTCTCAGGGTTTTTCTCAGTAACCTGCCCTGTCTTTGGATCCTTCTTTTCGAGTATGTCCACTATGGTGCATGCAATCTGCGCAGTGTGTATGTGGAACACCGGAGTATAGCCCTTTGCTATGACATTCTGATGGTGCAGCACTATTATCTGAGCGGTGAACTCCGAAGCAACTGTCGGCGGATTGTTTGACGGGCCGACCACATCGCCTCTTTTAATGTCCTTCCTGTCTACGCCCTTTATGTTGAATCCTATATTGTCTCCAGGCTCGGCCTTCTGCAGCTGCTGGTGGTGCATTTCTATGCTCTTGACTTCGGTCTTGACACCGCTTGGCATTATGATTATCGAATCGCCTGGCTTCACAACGCCAGTCTCGACCCTGCCTACCGGCACTGTGCCGAAACCTGATATGCTGTAAACATCCTGTATCGGAAGGCGCAAAGGCTTGTCTACAGGCTTTGGAGGCACTGTAAGCAGGTCAAGCGAGCCTAGCAGCGTAGGGCCGTTATACCATGGCATTTTGTCTGATTTTGCGGCTATGTTATCTCCCTGCAAAGCAGAATACGGTATGAAATTTATGCTGTCTACGTTCTTGTAGCCGAGGGACTTGAGCAGCTGTGTTACGTTCGCCTTTGCTTCCTCGAACTTCTTCTGGTCGTAGTTCGCAGCATCCATCTTGTTTACTCCGACTATTATCTGGCCTATTCCAAGAACATTTGCCAGTATTGCGTGCTCCCTTGTCTGTGACTGGACGCCATCGA
Source organism: Candidatus Marsarchaeota archaeon (assembly GCA_023485295.1). Lineage (NCBI taxonomy): Archaea > Thermoproteati > Thermoproteota > Candidatus Martarchaeota archaeon. Next base: position 96,443 of record JAMCZQ010000004.1, read on the forward strand.
CTGCGCTTACAACGAGCACAGCTGCATCAGCCTGGCTAGCTCCTGTAATCATGTTCTTGACGAAATCCCTGTGCCCTGGTGCATCTATTATAGTAAAATAATACTTTGGAGTCTGGAAATCCTTATGCATTATGTCTATTGTTATACCCCTCTCTCGCTCCTCCTTGAGCTGGTCCATAACGAACGCGAACTCGAAAGTAGGCCTGTTGAGCTGCTGTGTAAGCTCCTTGTAGCGCTGGATATCCCTGTCTGTAATAACGTGTGTTTCGTAAAGCAATCTCCCTACTGTCGTAGATTTGCCATGGTCTACGTGACCTATGAAAATCAAATTCATGTGTGGTTTTTCTGACATGTGTTTCACCAAATTATTATATATATTCAAACTTTTTTTGCATAGTTCTGCTTGGTATTTTCATTCGTTATAATGCCCGCTGCCAATCGGCAAATGCCATAACTCGAACTTCAAAAACCCATGGATTGACTATAGCAATGGATTAAATCGCCGCGGTTGCCATAAAAAGGCGCATTCACGCGTGCTTTTATGTACTGCTGACAAAATAACCTGTTTTATTTAAGCTAAGATAAATATATAAATCTTTATATAACGCCTCGGCGTATCGCATTTCCGTCGATGCGGCAGCAATGCGCAGGATTCCACGCTGCGGTCAGAAAAGCTTATATATCTTTAGGCGAGTGTATAAATGCATACCTTCTCAGGTGATTCAAATGCCGAAAAAAGAGGACGAAGACGACGAAGAGGACGAAGACGACGAAGACGACGAAGACGACGAAGACGAGGACGACGAGGACGACGACAGCGAGGATTACTAAACATTGCCACAGCACTAAGCTATGCAGCACAAGCATTTTTGTTTTTTTATTTTGCGAGCGTTATTTGTACCTAAGCTAATTGTTTTGACTTTATTTTCCAGCTCCTAATTCTTATTTTTGTTTTACTCATTAATTTGCAGCGTCCAAATCGCTGCACCAAGCCTTGGCGCGAAGCGGTGCAGCG